>NZ_JBLVQN010000048.1:0-47502 GCF_058323225.1 Neobacillus sp. PVCKKU3 | reverse complement strand
AAGAACTTAAACCACAAGATTGAGCAACTATATTCTTGTAAGAAGATCATTGAAGGACAAAATTGAAGGAATCCAGGAGGGAAATATCCCTCATTAAGTCCACTGAAGGATAAAATCGATGGAATCTATGAAGGAAAAAGTCCCTTATAAAGCCGATGAAGGACAAAATCGATGGAATCCAAGAAGGAGAAGTCCCTCATTTAGGCGACACACTTAACTTAGCAAGGTGCGAAAAAGTGTGTGTCAATATTTAGGGTGAATTGTCTCCCTGTTGATTGGAGCGGAGGGCACTCGACTCCTGTGGGAAATAGAGGTCACTGGAGACCCCGCAGGCGCTTTGAGCGCCGAGGAGGCTCCAGGACCTCCCCACGGAAAGCGAGTGCCCGGAGTGGAAATCAACAGGCCTTATAGCATAGGAAAACAATTATAAAAATTAGCATTTTTAAATTTCTGTAAATTTATTTTCCGAGAAAATTAAAAAAAGCTCCCTTTGGGAGCTTATTTTCTTGGGTAAAAGTACATAATTCTTTCGTTAAAAAGGTGCAATTCGCCTTGAAGCTTTTTGGCTAGGAATTTGCAAAATTCATTTGCTTTTCCTTTATCTCCGTATGTAGATTGTTCCGGCAAGGTAACCTGAATATATGTCTGCTCATATTCCCCGCCTTCTTCTGTTTTGACAATTTCTTTATCAACACCTATTAAAATGGCAAAGTAACGTTCATGGTCAGAATGTAAATAAAACCAGTTTCCTTTTCCTTCAGCCGTTTCTTTTATCTCATAAGGTAGTGCTGCATCCTCAAATTGCCAATTCAGCTGATCGCCAGTTTTACTTGTAATGTCTTTATAGTAGTGAAATAAATCCTTTACTTCTTCGATTGTAATCGTTTGCTTCGCTGATGAAGGCACGAGCTTTATATATGCATTTAAAGCCATCATTATCCCCCTTATTTACCTGTAATATCACCTCTTTTATTCTAGCATTGAATAAAAAATAATGACAACTTAAATAGGTATATTTATAAACTTTTCTTTATTTGTACAGTTTGAAGCTAAAATGTTTGTTATTGGGACAATTTTAATTCCTATTTAAATAATTATTTTTTAAATGTGACATACAATTAGGCTTGAAATTTTTAATGTGATATATTATTATGATTTCAAGGATAGTAAATCGCTTTCAATTTAGTGTTAATTCCACAAAAAAGGGGACTAATAAGCATGGGTACTATTGTATGCCAAACTTGTAATTCAACAATTGATCATTTTGAAGATGAAAAAGTAACGGTTCTCTATTCAAAATGCGGCTGCTGCTGCGAAAGCCATGGGGAAAAAGAAGTGAAATAAATATAATTTACTTAAAAATAAACAGGATTCCATTAGGAATCCTGTATTTTTTATTTGCTATTGAATTGCCTTATATTCTTTAATAACCCTGATTGTTTTCAGTTCATCGTCCTCCGGTCCTTGAACAGGCAGTCCGGCCTCCAAGTTTTTCTTTATATAGTGGAGGTTTTCTTTCGTAATAATCTCACCAGGAATAAAAATTGGGATTCCTGGAGGATACACCATAATGAATTCAGCAATTATTCTGCCCTCAGATTTCTCCAGGGCTACTACTTCCGTTTCAGAGTAAAATGCATCCCTCGGAGTTAAGGCAAGCAGTGGAATTTCCGGAAGAAGAACCTCAACAGGCTCTATCTTTTCAGAACGATTCTCATACTCTTTAGAAAGCTCCCTTAGGGCGGTTACTAAAATATCCCCTTCATTTTCCGTATCTCCTAAAGTAATGATACAGAGGATGTTGTAAAGGTCAGACATTTCCACTTCGATATTGTGCTTTTCCCGGAGCCATTTTTCTACTTCATAGCCAGTAAGCCCTAAATCTTTGACGGAAATAATCAGTTTTGTCGGGTCATAATCAAATATGGCTTTGGAATCTAAAATTTCTTCACCAGGGCAATAAAGATGTTCTATTTCGTTCACTCTTTGACGGATGGACTGCGCAAGGTGAATCGTTCTGTCAATTAATTCTTTTCCTTTCATCACCAGCTGTTTCCTGGCAACATCCAGCGAAGCCAATAATAAATAAGAAGTGGATGTTGTCGTAAGCATGCTGAGAATGGATTGAACATGTTTAACCGAAACAAGACCTTCTTTAACATTTAAAATGGAGCTTTGCGTCATCGAACCGCCAAGCTTATGGACGCTGGTTGCAGCCATATCCGCACCTGCCTGCATGGCTGATATTGGAAGGGCTTCATGGAAATGAATATGAACTCCATGGGCCTCGTCTACAAGGACAGGTACTTCGTAAGAGTGGGCAATTTCCACGATTCTTTTTAAGTCGGCGGAAACTCCAAAGTAAGTAGGGTTAATGACTAATACTCCTTTTGCATCAGGGTGCTGTTCAAGTGCTTTTTCCACTGATTCCGGTGTAATACCATGGGAAATCCCCAGCTCCATGTCAATTTCCGGATGGATAAATACAGGAATTGCACCTGAAAAGACAATGGCCGACATGACTGATTTATGGACATTTCGTGGCACAATGATTTTATCTCCAGGGCCGCAAACTGCCATAACCATTGTCATAATGGCTCCGCTGGTGCCTTGGACTGAAAAGAAAGTATGGTCGGCGCCAAAAGCTTCTGCCGCCAAATCCTGGGCCTGCTTAATCATTCCTTTAGGTGAATGGAGGTCATCAAGCGGTCCAATATTGATTAAGTCAATGGAAAGAGCATTCTCACCAATGAACTCTCGGAATTCCGGATCCATACCGGCTCCTTTTTTATGTCCAGGTATATGAAATTGAATTGGATTTCTTTTGGCATGTGCTAATAAACCGCTAAAGAGCGGTGTTTGATTTTGGGACAATTTATACACACCTCTTATTAAGATCTCTTATAAATAAAAATTCAAAAAAACAAATTGAATTATAGCATTAAATATGTGGTCTGCATAGGAATTCTGTAAATTTTTATCCGAATGGATTTATAAAATTTAGTTTCCCAAAAGAAAAGGAAATTTACCCGTTTGAAACGAAATAACAAATAACGACTAATTAAGGAGTGATTTTTCAAATGAATTGGCAGACACGAGTAACAGAAATATTAAATATCCGCTATCCAATTATTCAAGGCGGGCTTGCGTATTTAGCTTATTCCGATTTAGCCGCAGCCGTATCCAATAGTGGCGGTCTTGGGCAAATTACGGCCATGTCCTTGGCAAGTCCTGAACTTCTTAGAGAAGAAATTAAGAAGGTTAGAGAATTAACCGATAATCCTTTTGGAGTGAACTTTGCCATCGGACAAACCGGAAGGCCTTTTGCTGACTTTTTGCAGGTAGCTATTGATGAAGAGGTACCTGTTATTTCTATGACTGGCGGAAATCCGGCTCCAATTTTTGAACAATTAAAGGGTACATCCATTAAAAAGCTTGTCCTTGTTGCTGCAAGAAGGCAGGCAGTGAAAGCGGAGGAACTTGGCGCTGATGCTGTAATGGTAGTTGGGCAGGAAGGAGGAGGGCATCTCGGCCGTGATGATCTAGGTACTATGGTGTTAATTCCTCAGGTTGTCGATTCAGTGTCAATACCGGTTATTGCTTCGGGCGGAATAGGTGATGGCAGAGGGCTAATGGCTGCACTCAGTTTAGGTGCTGAAGGAATAGAGATGGGGACTCGTTTTATTGCCACTAAGGAATGTGTTCATGCTAATGATGTGTATAAAAATGCATTGATTGAAGGCACTGAAACTGATACAGTGGTGATTAAGCGCTCGCTCGGCGCACCAGCAAGAGCAATTGCGAACACATGGACTGATAGAATCCTTGAAATTGAAAAGAATCATGGCGGTTATGAAGAGCTTAAGGATTTTATTAGTGGAAAAGCTAATCAACAGTACATTTATAATGGTGAAGTTGATAAAGGCTTCGCTTGGGCGGGCCAGGTCATGGGACTCATTAAAGACGTACCGTCTACTGCCGAGCTTTTTGATCGGATTATCCATGAAGCTGAACAAATTCGCCGGAAGTGGAAAGAATAAGAAACAATACAAAAGAGAGTCAGCAGGTGATCACATGGAATATCAGTATCCAATAGACTACAGATGGTCGACAGAGGAAATTGTTGATGTCGTTCATTTCTTTGAAGCCATTGAAAAAGCGTATGAGTCCGGAATTGAACGCGACCAGCTGATGTCCGTCTACCGGAGATTTAAGGAAATTGTCCCAAGTAAAGCAGAAGAAAAGACCGTTTGCGGTGAATTTGAAGAAATCAGCGGATATTCATCCTATCGGGCCATTAAAAAAGCAAAAGAAGCTTCTCCCGGTGAGAAGATTATGATGAAATAAACAAAGGAGACATTAGCTGTCTCCTTTGTTTATTTTAAATTACAAGCAATTTTATATATTGGGGCAACCTTTTGGAATACATTTTCGATTTCGTTTATCAAGCCTTCAGAGCCAAGCGCGATGGCAACTTCTCTATCTATCGTATAGCCACACAATAGTTCTGCTTTTTTAACTGTTTGTAAGCGGTCGATAAGCCCCTTTAATTCTTCCTTTGACATTTCCCTGTGTGAGAAAGTATCAGGCTTCGTATGATCGGCAGACCACACAAATTCTGTTGGTATTTCTTTATATATCTTGGTCAATTTTTTTGATAGACGCTCTGCGATTACTTCCTTCTGTGGAGCTTCATAAATTACCGCAAACCAAATAAATAAATGGGTATGCCATAAGCCGATTTGAAAATGAGGCAGCATTTTATAGCCGCGCGGATTATTGGCGAAAGCCACCCAGGTATCCTTTGGAGGATTAACTGTCCGCCTTGCATGTTTGGCAATATGAACAAACATTTCATCACCAGTTAATAAATTCAAGGCTGGGGCGAAATGATGGCCCAATTGCTCTAATTTAGGACGAATGTAGGTTTTTAAGGCTTCCATTCTATTCTCCAATCCCTCGACTAAAAACACATTAAAATCTTCTTCGGTAAATCCTTTAAAATCCATCCCTATACCTCCTATAAACCATTCCCCAAACATTGTAGCATAATGCCTTTACAGACATGAAATGAACAGCATTCTGGGTTAAAGCACATATTTGTTCCAACATTTCAAAATGCCTCATATTATACAGTAAAAAAATAAACCGAAATGATCCTAGGGGGAGGAGATAAGGTGAAGCAGTTGATGAATACATCACTTAAAAAAGTTGGCGAAAAGCAAAAAGCAGCAGTTCTAAGATTGGAAATGGACTATGAATTAGCAGTTTTATTTGAAGCGATTGAAGAAAAAGATGAGAAAAAAATCAAAGAATGTAAACAGAAGCTTGAAAGAATCCGTTTGGAATTAATGCGGCTAAAAGCTTTATAAAAATAAATTTGTATTAATAATTTAAGGGGATACAAAATAGAATGAAACGAAAAGTTTTCATAATCTAAACGAACTCCAATGTGGACGGGGGAGTTCGTTTATTATTGTGTTTGGAAAAAAGTTAATAAAAGTAAAAAAGGAATAAAGGCGCTAAAAGTTGATGATTGGCTTATCATTGATTAAGCTATAGATACATGAAATTTTTTCCGTATCTCATACTACATACATCGAAAGCTCACAAGAAATAAAGATAAATTGGAGTGAAGAAGGATGAATTGGGAAAGTCTTTATTCCCAGGCAAAACAATGGGTAAACGAAGCAGGAGAGAGTATTCGGAAATCCTTTAATCAGCGCTTAAGTATTCAAACCAAATCAAATGCCAATGATTTGGTAACGAATATCGATAAAGAAACAGAACAATTTTTTATCAAAAAAATAAAAGAGGCTTACCCTCATCATAAAATCATGGGAGAAGAAGGGTTCGGAGATAAATTGGACAGCCTTGACGGAATCGTCTGGATGATTGATCCAATCGATGGAACGATGAACTTTATTCATCAGCAAAGGAATTTTGCGATTTCTATTGGGGTCTATGAAGACGGTGTTGGCAAAATTGGGTTAGTTTATGATGTGGTTCATGATGAATTGTATCATGCTTTTTCCGGCAAGGGAGCCTATCTGAATGAAACTCCGATTGCGAATTTAAGCGAGACGTCAGTGAAAAAGTCCATTATTGCCTTGAACGCAACATGGGTAATGAAAAATCACCGAATTGACCATAATTTGTTAATTCCATTAGTTAGGGATGCAAGAGGGACGAGATCCTATGGATCAGCAGCTTTAGAAATGGTGTTTGTAGCTACTGGACGGGTAGATGCGTATATTTCCATGCGTCTGTCACCATGGGATTATGCTGCAGGGGCTGTGATTATCGAGGAGCTTGGTGGAGTTGTCACTAATTTAAGGGGAGAAAAGCTGGGTTACCTTTCACAGGACTCCCTTTTTGTCGCCAAGCCGGGGCTTCATCAAACGATTCTTCATGAATATTTAAAGGACGGAAAATGGTAAGAGGCTGACTTAATAAGGTCAGCCTCTTTTTTTAGCTAATAAGAAAGTATAAATTCAACTACGCCTCATGAACCGTCCTAACGGACTCGCCAATCGGCGAGTTTTCATTTATAACGTTCCGTTTTCACGCATCTTCTTTTTTGTTTTAAAACCAAGTCCCATGATAACGATAACAGCAATAATACATCCTAATATCCCTAGCAGGCTTTTTTCGGCAATAGCAACACCTATTCCCATAATGCATGCTGCGGCAAGGATTGCATAAATGAGGAATGGCCATTTCACATCTTTCATGATCTTTACTCCTTTATCAAAACTTTATTTTTCATTCTACAATAAAATACTTTTAGGTTTCCACTTCTATTATGGTATAATGTTTTAGTTGTAAATGAAACTATAAATAGATTTTACCCGAAAATAGTCAGGAGATGGAACTTCTTTGAAGAAAAGAGATAATATAAGAAACATTGCAATTATTGCGCACGTTGACCACGGAAAAACCACTTTGGTGGACCAGTTATTAAAACAGGCAGGAACGTTTCGTTCAAATGAGCATGTTGATGAACGAGCCATGGATTCCAATGATTTGGAAAGAGAGCGCGGCATTACAATCCTTGCCAAAAATACTGCTATACAATATAAAGATACAAGAATTAACATCCTGGATACTCCCGGACACGCTGACTTCGGCGGGGAAGTAGAGCGGATTATGAGAATGGTCGATGGCGTTCTGCTCGTGGTGGACGCCTATGAAGGCACTATGCCGCAAACAAGATTTGTGTTAAAAAAGGCGTTGGAACAAAATCTGACTCCAATCGTGGTGGTAAATAAAATCGACCGTGACTTTGCCCGTCCAGCCGAGGTTGTAGATGAAGTTATCGACTTGTTTATCGAACTAGATGCCAATGAGGACCAATTAGAATTCCCTGTCATCTATGCATCAGGCATAAATGGAACAGCTAGTTTGACTCCGGATAAACAAGATGAAAATATGCAGTCTTTATACGAAGCCATTATTGAACACATTCCTTCACCAGTCGATAACAGGGAGGAACCGCTGCAATTTCAGGTAGCCCTTCTAGATTACAGTGACTATGTAGGAAGAATTGGTATTGGCCGTGTCTTCCGCGGAACGATGAAAGTGGGACAACAGGTTGCTTTAATGAAGCTTGATGGCTCCGTCAAACAGTTCAGGGTAACGAAAATTTTTGGTTTCTTTGGATTAAAGCGTGAGGAAGTTCAAGAAGCGGTTGCCGGTGACTTAGTGGCTGTTTCCGGTATGGAGGATATTAATGTCGGGGAAACCGTCTGTCCAGTAGAAAATCAGGAAGCCCTGCCGGTGCTAAGGATCGATGAACCGACCCTGCAAATGACTTTTGCTGTCAATAACAGCCCATTTGCCGGCCGTGAAGGAAAATATTTAACATCCAGAAAGATTGAGGAAAGACTTCAAGCTCAATTGCAAACAGACGTCAGCTTACGTGTTGAAAATACAGACTCGCCAGATGCATGGATTGTTTCCGGACGCGGAGAACTTCACCTTTCCATCTTAATTGAAAACATGCGCCGTGAAGGATATGAGCTTCAAGTATCTAAACCAGAGGTTATTGTTAAGGAAATTGATGGGGTACGCTGTGAGCCAATCGAGAGGGTACAAATTGATGTCCCTGAGGAGCATACCGGTTCTGTCATGGAATCTCTCGGAGCTCGTAAAGGTGAAATGCTTGATATGATTAATAATGGAACAGGTCAGGTTCGGCTAATATTTAATGTTCCTGCCCGCGGCTTAATTGGCTACACAACAGAATTTTTGACTCTGACCAGAGGGTACGGAATCATCAATCATACATTTGACAGCTACCAGCCAATGGCTACGGGTCAGGTTGGCGGAAGAAGACAAGGTGTTCTTGTCTCAATGGAGTCGGGTAAAGCATCAACTTATGGTATTATGCAAGTGGAAGACCGCGGAACCATCTTTGTTGAGCCGGGAACGGAAATTTACGAAGGAATGATCGTAGGGGAACATACCCGAGAAAATGACCTGACAGTTAATATTACGAAGGTTAAGCAGGCAACAAACGTTCGTTCTGCCAATAAAGATCAGACTTCTGTTATTAAAAAACCTCGTCTCTTGACCTTAGAGGAATCTTTGGAGTATTTAAATGAGGATGAATTTTGTGAAGTGACTCCACAATCAATTCGTCTTCGTAAGAAAATTCTTGATAAAAACGAACGGGAACGTTTGGCTAAAAAGAAAAAATATGCTGAAATGAGTTAATAAAAGGAGTGCAATTTAGATGGAAGGATTCTCCCCCACTCTAAGATTTTTCATGCAGCTTACAGATGTTAAAACGGCTGTTTGGCTACAGTTTATATATATCGTGATTTTAGCTGTCGTTGTATATAAATTGGGATATGCGAAGAAGCTGCCTCTTTTAAAAAACGTGGTCATTTATACTTGTCTCGTAATTGGATGCTTAGTTTTGCTGATTCTTTCTTATGCATTGCCAGTAGCCGAAGCGTTAGCTGTATCTGCGCTAATCTTAATCATATATAAAATCCGCCTGCATCAATCGAAAAAGCAGCAGTCGGAGGCAAAGTAATGGGGGGATACGATGAATTCCGTTCAGGATGTTTTATATAATTGGCTGACAATAAAAGTGGTTAGTGATGCCCGTCCGGAAGATACGGCTGCGATAGACACCTTAAAGCATTTCGAACGAATGCTTAAGGATGAATACCATATTAGCAAAGTTGAAATTACGCACGATGAAGTGATGTACTATGTTGCCTATCAGCAGGGGGAAGATAGTAAAAAAACACGTTTCCCACGGGAATTAATTGAAGTTATGCTGGACCAAATCAGTAGGGAACCAGAGAAATACGAAAACTTTCCTATTGCAGATTAAAAAAAAGAGGCTGACCGGAAAAGTCAGCCTCTTTACCATTCATCCCTATCTGATTTTGGCCTGAGAAAACGGAAATTTCCGGTTTCCAGCCGGTCGTTCGTTTTTTTCGCTATACGTTCCTGACATGGATCGCACATATATGTATGGATTGGACGATTTCTTAGTCGTTTTGCCTCTGGAGATTCGTCATCAATCGTTTCAATTTTATCACAAAGCACGCATTTAACTCTCATTATGCACCTCTTTATATTTCTTGGTTACTACTTATTATACTATAGTATCAAGGCTGTCTGTAGGGGAACGTTGTATTAGTTGAAGAAAAAAAGAGATAGTAGTAATATGGGAATGTCTGTTTTAAGGCAGCATTGAAGAAAAAGGAGTTGAAAATAGAAATGGTTAATCAAGTTGAACCAAAATTAATTAAACCTTTATTTGAGGAATTGCAAAAAGAAAGATTTGTTACGCTGGCTACCGTTGATTATGAAACAGGTGGACCAAATGTCAGCGCTATATCCTGGGTGCTTGCAAAAGATGAAAATATCATTTATTTTGCGGTTGATAACCGTTCCAGAATCATTGAAAATATAAATAAAAATAACCATGTCGTTATTAATATTATCGCAAATGAGTCTACATACTCCATCCAGGGAGAAGCTAATTTAAAAGAAGAAAGATTGAAAGACGTTCCATTGAAACTAGCCCTTATTGAAGTGAAAATTAAGGAAGTAAGGGATGTCATGTTTTATGGCTCTAAAATTGTTCAGGAAGTCCAATATGACAAAACCTATGATAAAAATGCCGCTGAAAGATTGGACAGGCAGGTCATGGATGCAATAAGAAAAGCTTAGCCTACAGCTAAGCTTTTTTCTCATTTATGATAATTAGACTGTTTTTCCTGCTCTTTTTCAAGCTTGTTTTCTTGTTTTGCAGGGAGCTTTTTATCGGGTTCTTCCGTAGCGTTTTTCGGATTAGGGGTTATTAAATCTCCGGGTATTTCCGGCATTAACCTCCCGGCAACGTCAGCTAGTTCCTCCATAATCCCTTTGATTGGACGCCCGTTGTTTATATCCGCCTGAATTTCTTTGAGCCGCTCAGTTGTATCGGCATCTGCTACAACGATGGCATTGGCACCATACCGATCCTTTTTGAGGCTTTCTGCCACGGAATATTTTATAGTCCCCACCTGAGAACGGTCAATTTTAGCATTTACATCGATTCCAACGATTGCGTAACGCCCTATTACCACGGCAGTTGCATCATTTACATTCGGTACGCTGGTCGCCAGTTCCACCAACCGCTTTGATATTTCCTGGCCCGTTTTTCGGTCTACACTTTCTATGTAGCTATTTTTTACATTTACTAATTTATTTTGTTGATTTTTTGCCGTCTCGTTATTTTGATTCGTATTACATCCCGTTAATAATAAGAAAATGGCAGCTGTCACTAAAATCTTCTTCATAAAAAACCCTCCCAAAAAGCTAATTAAAAGACTGGGAAAATTCACATAATATTCTATTTGATATGAAGGTCCCAACTAACAATTATTGTGCGGAACACCTTCTATCTTTATTCCAATAAACATATATTTTACCAAAGTACAACCGGCAAAATGGCATGTATAGTAACTTTACACTTTCCTTACACCAAGTAAAGCAGGAGGCGTCGCTTTGAGTAAAATATACGTGTTAGATACAAACGTCTTATTACAAGACCCGTATTCCATTTTTTCCTTTCAAGATAATGAAGTAGTTATTCCTGCAGTCGTACTTGAAGAAGTGGACTCAAAGAAAAGGTACATGGATGAAATCGGTAGAAATGCTAGGCATGTATCAAGATTAATTGATGGTCTCAGAGCCTCGGGAAAGCTCCATGAAAGAATCCCGCTCGAAAATGGAGGAACCATCAGGATTGAGCTGAATCACCGATCATTTCATGAGCTTCAGGATATTTTTGTTGAAAAAACGAATGATAATCGAATTCTTGCGGTTGCGAAAAATTTGTTTTTAGAGGAACAAACAAAGGAGAATGGGAAACCCGTTATTCTAGTCAGCAAGGATGCATTAGTAAGAGTAAAAGCGGATGCCATCGGACTATCTGCAGAAGATTTTCTAAATGACCGGGTGGTGGAAGTTGATTCTTTATATACGGGATTTCTTGAGGTCTATATCCCAAAAGACCTGTTAAACCGTTATTATGAGAAAGGAGAACTTCTACTTTCAGAAATCGCCAATTATACCTTTTATCCAAACCAATTTCTGATATTAAAGGATTCCCTCGGAAGCTCGGCCTCGGCGATTGGGATGGTTAATATAACGGCCAAGAAGGTCAAGAAGCTAGCGCTGAACCAAGAGCATGTTTGGGGAATTCATTCGCGGAATGTACAGCAAACAATGGCAATCGAATTGCTGCTGCGAAAAGATATCCCGCTAGTAACTTTAATCGGCAAAGCAGGAACAGGAAAAACCTTGCTGGCATTAGCCGCTGGACTTATGCAGACAGAAGATTTTCACGAATATAAAAAACTGCTCGTCGCCCGGCCGATTGTTCCGGTCGGCAAGGATTTAGGCTTTTTGCCTGGTGAAAAGCAGGAAAAGCTGCGTCCGTGGATGCAGCCGATTTTTGACAATTTGGAATTTCTGTTTAATACAAAAAAACCTGGGGAACTGGATGCTATCTTAGCTGGTATGGGATCCATTGAGGTGGAGGCACTAACTTATATTCGGGGGAGGAGTCTTCCTAAGCAATTTATTATTATCGATGAAGCGCAGAATCTGACCAAGCATGAAGTGAAAACAATTATAACCAGGGTTGGAGAGGACAGTAAGATCGTTTTAATGGGGGATCCGGAGCAGATTGATCATCCATATCTTGATGCTTATAATAACGGTTTAACCTATGTCGTGGAGAAATTTAAAAATCAAGTTATTTCCGGGCATGTGAAACTATTAAAAGGGGAAAGGTCGGGATTGGCACGGCTAGCCGCGGATTTATTGTAAGTAAAAACGGGCAAGATTGCCCGTCCTATTTTACGATAAAACCTTTTACTTTTTTAATAGGGTTTTGCTGGTTTGAGCCATCGCCAAAATAAACGTGAACAGGGCCATCAGCGGATAGTTGCTTGCCTTTATCTGAGAATCCCAAAATCAACTCATAGGCCTCATTTAAGGGCAGCTCATAATTTTCATCTTCTGTTTCAATTACAAGCACTGATGCGGTGCTTTCTGGCTCGGAATTTTTCAGAAATGGTTTAAACAGAATTCCGAAGGTTCCGGTTAGCATCTTTTGTTTTTCATATATGCGCTCTGTTTTTAATGTCGGAGGGAAGACGGCTCCTTCCATGATTTCACGGTCCCAGTGCTTTGACACGGCTTTCGTATATGCTTCCGTCGAATCGGTATTATCTTTTTCAGTTGAAAAATGAGTAGTTAAATCAAGCCGGCGATCATCGAAAATCCAAACACTTGGGTCAAGTGTGATTGGATATTTTACTTTACCTTTTATATTGATAATGCGTTCCATGGTCAATCCTCCTTATTTACATTATTAAGTATAGCCTTTTTCTGCCCGAAAGTCATAATTATTCATTCGAGCGGCAGCTAAGGCTTATTGTTCTTGCAATTTTCCGCTGCAAAAGGTAAAATTTATAGATAAGTTGAATATTCGCTCTGAAATGGGGGGATCAATGTTGGCGTCTGAAATGATCGTGAATCACCAGGAAAAAGCTTTTGCCTTATTGCAGGCAGACGCTGAAAAAATATTAAAGCTTATCAAAGTGCAAATGGACAATCTCACGATGCCTCAATGCCCTCTTTATGAAGAGGTGTTGGATACCCAAATGTTTGGCCTATCTAGAGAAATAGACTTTGCGGTAAGATTGGGCTTAATAGATAGCAAGGATGGGAAAGCGATTTTAGATCAATTGGAACGAGAACTATCTGCGCTTCACGATGCATCCATAAAAAAATAACACAAAAGGACTCAAACAATGCTTGCCATTGTTTGAGTTTTTTGTTATATATAGAGTTAATATTTTTTACCCCACTTTTCTGAATTTTCTCTATTAAAATCTTGTAACAAATAATTGTTTCCTCAAGTCATAACATGAAATTTCGATTATAATAGAATGGTATAAACCTAAATTGAAAATGAGGATGTAAGCATGGTAAAGAAAATATTAAAATCATATGATTATTCTCTAATCATTGCCATTATACTTTTATGTACTTTTGGTTTAATCATGATCTATAGCTCCAGCATGGCTTGGGCCGTTCAAAGGTATGATGTGCCAAGTGATTATTTTTATCAAAAGCAAAAAATGTGGCTGCTATTGTTTGCTTTCATCTTCCTTTTTACAGCTATCATTCCGTATAAAATTATGAAGTTTACGCAAGTAATGGTATTTATTGTTCTGACCTCCCTTATCACTTTATTGGGACTTTTCGTATTTGGTACTGTTGCAGGCGGTGCACAAAGCTGGTATCAGATTGGTGGTTTTAAATTTCAGCCTTCTGAATTTGTTAAACTGGCAATTATCATTTATTTGGCAGCTGTTTATTCCAAAAAGCAGGATTATATCAATCAATTTAACAAAGGGGTACTACCTCCAATTTTCTTTCTTTTTATAGTTTGTGTATTAATTGCTCTTCAGCCTGATTACGGCACAGCGAGCATCATTGCCCTCATTGCCGGCATGGTCATTTTTAGTTCTGGCATGAATTATAAAACGATCGGGAAACTGCTTGTGATGGCTTTAATCATTATTCTGCCTCTTTTTATTGCGGCTAAGGGGTTTATCTTTTCTGAAAAACGGCTTGAACGATTCTCATCTTGGGGCGATCCGTTTGCTGATGCCCAAAACGCTGGATTTCACCTTGCAAATTCCTTTATTGCGATAGGACAGGGCGGAATAAATGGTTTGGGTCTAGGTAAAAGCATTCAAAAGCTAGGCTATTTGCCGGAATCTCATACTGACTTTATTATGGCGGTAATAGCCGAAGAATTAGGAATCTGGGGTGTAGGCTTTGTCATTCTGCTGCTAGCTTATATTGTTTTGCGCGGGATTTATATCGGCTTACAATGTAAGGACCCCTTCGGGAGTCTCCTTGCGATTGGGATTTCAAGTATGATTGGGATTCAAACATTTATTAATCTTGGCGGGATATCTGGGGTTATTCCGTTAACAGGTGTTCCGCTGCCGTTCATCAGCTATGGAGGTTCCTCCTTGTTAATGCTGGCTGCTGCAATGGGAATCCTTGTGAACGTTTCTATGTTTGTTAAATATGAGAAAAAATATAAAACTCAAAAACAAGCAGTGGATACTAAAGTGCAAAGCGGTAATGGAAAAGTTATTTATATGAAATAAAATTGTGGGGGCTGTCCATCAGCCTCCCGCATTTTTAAAAATACATAGATTGAGGTGTTTCATGTGGCAAGACAAATAAATAAAATATTGGTTGCAAACCGTGGAGAAATTGCAATCAGGGTTTTTCGCGCCTGTACTGAACTGAATATTCGAACTGTTGCGATTTATTCAAAGGAGGATTCCGGCTCTTATCATCGCTATAAAGCAGATGAGGCATATTTAGTGGGCGAAGGGAAGAAACCAATAGATGCCTATTTAGATATTGAAGGAATCATTGGGATTGCTAAAAGAAGTGGTGCAGACGCCATTCATCCGGGCTATGGCTTTTTGTCGGAGAATATCCACTTTGCCAGACGCTGTGAAGAAGAAGGGATTGTGTTTATCGGTCCTGCATCTAAACATTTAGATATGTTTGGCGATAAGGTAAAAGCCCGCTATCAGGCTGAACTGGCGGGAATACCAGTTATACCAGGGAGCGGCGGCCCTGTTAACAGTGTTGAGGAAGTGCTGGAATTTGCCGAAGAACATAGCTTCCCAATCATCATCAAAGCAGCGCTTGGCGGCGGTGGACGAGGAATGAGAATTGTCAGAAGCCGCGAAGAAGTTCGTGAAGCATTTGAACGGGCTAAATCAGAAGCAAAGGCAGCATTCGGAAACGATGATGTTTATCTGGAAAAATTAATTGAAAAACCTAAACATATTGAGGTTCAGATTATTGGAGATAAAGAAGGAAATATCGTTCATCTTTTTGACAGGGATTGCTCTGTCCAGCGGCGCCACCAAAAGGTGGTCGAGATTGCTCCAAGCGTCTCCCTTACTGATGAGTTAAGAAAGCAGATTTGTAATGCGGCTGTAAAATTAATGAAAAATGTCAATTATATCAATGCAGGAACAGTGGAATTTTTAGTTTCGGAGAATGACTTTTATTTTATTGAGGTAAACCCTCGTGTTCAAGTGGAGCATACCATTACAGAAATGGTAACAGGTATCGATATTGTGCAGACACAGATTTTAGTTGCCGAAGGACATGAACTGCATGGGCCTTTAATTGGGATACCGGAACAAGAAAAGATTCTTTTATATGGATATGCTATTCAATCCAGGGTTACAACAGAAGACCCGTTAAATAACTTCATGCCTGATACCGGCAAAATTATGGCGTACCGCTCTGGTGGTGGTTTTGGCGTTCGACTGGATGCCGGGAATGGATTTCAAGGCGCAGTCATTACTCCTTACTATGATTCATTATTAGTGAAGCTTTCCACATGGGCATTAACGTTTGAACAGGCGGCTGCAAAAATGGTTCGTAATTTGCAGGAATTCAGGATAAGAGGAATCAAAACGAATATTCCATTTTTAGAAAACGTTGTGAAACATGAATTGTTCCTAAACGGCAAGTATGATACCTCCTTTATTGATACAACACCTGAACTGTTTATTTTCCCAGTCCGTAAAGACAGGGGAACAAAAATGCTGTCCTATATCGGTACCGTCACAGTAAATGGTTTTCCGGGCATTGAAAAAAAGAAAAGACCTGTTTTTTCAAAGCCGCGAATTCCTTCTCTGCCATTTGATCTAGCATATAAAGAAGGGACTAAACAAATTTTAGAAAAGCAAGGAGCAGATGGCCTCGTCCAGTGGGTAAAAGACCAAAAGCAGGTGCTGTTAACTGACACAACTTTCCGGGACGCCCATCAATCATTGCTCGCAACACGGATGCGCACAACTGATATCGCGCATATCGCCGAACCGACAGCAAAGCTATTACCGGATCTATTTTCTTTTGAAATGTGGGGAGGAGCTACGTTTGACGTGGCCTACCGGTTCCTTAAGGAAGACCCTTGGGACCGACTCTTGAATCTTCGCGAAAAGATTCCAAATGTTCTGTTCCAAATGTTAATTCGCGGAGCAAATGCTGTTGGGTATAAAAACTATCCTGACAATTTGATCAAGGAATTTGTTACGCAATCAGCATCGGCTGGGATAGATGTGTTTCGAATTTTTGACAGCTTAAATTGGATCAAGGGAATGGAAGTGGCTATCGACGCTGTAAGGCAGACCGGAAAGATCGCCGAAGCATCCATTTGTTATACTGGGGATATATTGGACCCTACGAGAACGAAATACAATCTTGAATACTATAAAAACCTCGCCAAAGAGCTTGAAAATCAAGGTGCCCATATTCTTGGCATAAAGGATATGGCAGGCCTATTGAAGCCAGAAGCTGCTTACCGGCTGGTGTCAGAATT
Organism: Neobacillus sp. PVCKKU3; assembly: GCF_058323225.1. Lineage (NCBI taxonomy): Bacteria > Bacillati > Bacillota > Bacilli > Caryophanales > Bacillaceae > Neobacillus > Neobacillus sp. PVCKKU3. Next base: position 30,542 of record NZ_JBLVQN010000048.1, on the reverse strand, counting down.
AAAAGCGACAATCGATATACCAATTCACCTTCATACTCATGATACTAGTGGTAATGGGATTTATACTTATGCCCGTGCAATCGACGGAGGTGTAGATATTGTAGATGTTGCCATGAGTACAATGGCAGGGTTAACCTCCCAGCCGAGTGGTAATTCCCTTTATTACGCTTTAGAAGGCAATCAGCGAAAGCCTGATGTAAACATCGATGCTCTAGAAAAGCTTTCCCATTATTGGGAGGATGTCCGTAAATATTATCAAGATTTTGAGTCCGGAATGATGTCGCCGCATTCGGAAATTTATCAGCATGAAATGCCGGGGGGGCAATACAGCAACCTTCAGCAGCAGGCAAAGGCAGTCGGGCTTGGCGAGCGCTGGGATGAAGTAAAGGAAATGTACTCCCGTGTAAACCAAATGTTTGGCGATATTGTCAAGGTAACCCCATCCTCAAAGGTTGTTGGCGATATGGCGTTGTTCATGGTGCAAAATGACTTAAACGAGGAAGACGTCGTATTAAAAGGAAATTCGCTCGATTTCCCTGATTCAGTTGTTGAATTGTTTGAAGGTTATTTAGGTCAACCGCATGGCGGATTCCCCGAGGAATTGCAGAAGGTGATTTTAAAAGGCAAGAAGCCTTTGGAAGTGCGACCTGGAGAACTGCTTGAACCAGTTGATTTTAATGCGTTACAAGAAGAGCTTTATGAGGAATTGGGAAGACAGGTAACTGATTTTGAAATTATTTCGTATGCCCTTTATCCAAAGGTGTTTATGGAATATGCTAAAACAACAGAGCTGTATGGGGATATTTCCGTTCTTGATACTCCAACCTTCTTATATGGAATGCGCATGGGGGAGGAAATTGAAGTAGAAATCGAAACAGGTAAAACGCTAATTGTGAAACTAGTTTCGATTGGTCAGCCGCAGGCAGACGGGACAAGAGTCATCTATTTTGAATTAAATGGCCAGCCTCGTGAAGTGGTTATAAAAGATGAGAGTATTAAAGCAAAGGTTGTCTCTAGACTTAAAGGGGATCCGAAAAATGAAAACCATATTTCTGCCTCGATGCCTGGAACAGTTATTAAAGTATTGGTAGAGAAGGGTGAAAAGGTCGAACGTGGTGATCATTTGATGATTACAGAAGCGATGAAGATGGAAACGACCGTTCAAGCACCATTTTCCGGTGTTGTAAAAGACATCTATGCATTAAACGGTGACTCTATCCAAACCGGTGACCTCTTGATTGAACTAGTTAAAGCATAAAGAAAAAGGCTGTCTCAAACTTGAGACAGCCTTTTTTAATGAAAGTTCCTTTTTGACCTTGAATACAAAAGGACAAAATAGCTTAAGAGACCAAATAAACAAGTAATAAAAAAAGCATGCAGCAATGCGATGTAAAGGTTTAGGCGGCTAAAAATGATAAATGCGCCTGCGGTTACTTGCATTGATACCAATATCAATGAAATAATCCAGCCCCAATACAGGACTCTTTGGTGCTTATAATGACGGACAGCAAGTACAGTAATGTAAAGGATCCAGAGAAAAATCAAGCCCGCGGCCGTTCGGTGGCCCATTTGCACCCATTCATATAGATTGCTTGGAAGTCCGGGAGAATCGTTTAGACAAAATGGCCAATCCCTGCAGACAAGGCTTGATTTTGTATGACGGACAAGGGCGCCGGTATAAATGACGATATAACTATAAATAGTAACGCCAATAATATGGAAACCCATCCGTTTATCAATATAGAGTTTCTCGGCGGCGAACTTTTTATCGATTTCAAAAATTAGCAGCGTTAATAGGAAAACAGCCGCAAATGAAATGAGAGAAATGCCGAAATGTAAAGCCAGGACAAAATCAGATTGTCCCCATTTTACTGCAGCAGCTCCGATTAACCCCTGGAGCAGAAGAAAGAAAAAAGACAGAAAGGAAAGAAATTTTGTTTCCCTTATATGCCCGATTGCCTTCCAAGACCAAACGGACAATATTAATACCATGATGCCGACTGCACCTGAAACAAGCCGGTGGGCAAGTTCAATAATAAGTTCCGGTGTAATGTCCGAAGGCAGAATCTTGCCGTGGCATAATGGCCAAGATCTGCCGCAGCCCATTCCAGAACCCGTTTTGGTAACGAGTGCCCCGCCGAGTAAAATAAGTATCATTCCAATGGTGGTGGCAACAGCCAACCACTTCAAAGAGCGTCGCAAAAAATTTCACCTCTAACTAAAGTTCAATAATTTGTCAAAAAAAATTCTTGACAGTATAATGGATAAAAAAAGAAGCAAGATTAAAAGTACTTATACATCATAACGAATTATCCAAAAAAAGAACAGAATTTCAGCCTAGTTTCTTATAGGATTTTTTTTGAAAATGGATAATGTTAATTTATCACTATTATTATAGTGGAAAACGTTGAAACTTAAGGTGTAGTCTGTTAGAACTATAGAGGGATGCATTTTTCAAGAGACCGATAGGGTTTGCATACTGCAGTCTTAATTCCAACAATCCTATATTCATACTGTTGAAATAAATACTTAAAAGACTTCCTTTTTATTTTTTTACAAAACTTTAATGGTCCGAACAAGGGGAAAATAAGAAGAAATTTTATTTAGTCACAAATTAGTCAAAAATTATTCAAAAAAAGTTCACAAAAATTCCTGAAAGTGTGATTTAATATACAGAGAAAGTGTTATTGAAATCACGGTATACATAATGAGGGTATGCTTCATCGAGGACAGTATTAAGAATCAGGAGGAGAAATTAAATGTCCAACTCAAAGGCTGCCATAGGAAATGGTGCGACAAGCCTGGATTCTGTTTCAGAAAAAACATCCGTTTGGAAAGACTTTATGGCCCTTATCAAAATTGGAATCGTTAATTCCAATCTGATTACTGTCTTTACAGGTCTTTGGCTCGCCTTGCATTTTTCCGGCCTTAGCTTTTTGAATAATTTAGATATTGTCTTCTATACAGTGGCGGGTTCGGCTTTAATCGTTGCCGGTTCCTGTGCAATAAACAATTACGTTGACCGGGATATCGATCACTTAATGGAAAGAACAAAATCTAGACCTACTGTTACCGGGAAAGTGGTGCCGGTAAAAGTTTTGGGATTAGGTATTTTACTTATAGGACTGGGAACACTGTTTTTATTGTTTACAACGATAACTGCAACAGTAATAGGACTGCTTGGAGTTTTTAGTTATGTTTTCTTATATACTTTATGGTCAAAAAGACAGCTAGTCTCTAATACCATTATTGGCAGTATTTCTGGGGCTGTACCACCGTTGATTGGCTGGGCTGCAGTAGATGCAAATCTTGATGTCATGGCATGGGCGTTATTTGTGTTAATGTTTGTTTGGCAGCCGCCGCATTTCTATGCTTTGGCGATGAGAAGGGTGAAAGAGTATAAAGCTGCGAACATCCCAATGCTTCCTGTAGTGAAAGGGTTTAAAACCACAAAAATTCACATTTTACTCTGGGTTGCAGTGCTTTTGCCAATCCCATTTTTTCTTACTAAATTAGGAATCCCATTTCTAATTCTTGCCACCGTCTTAAATCTCGGCTGGCTTGCATTAGGGATTTATGGATATAAGATCAAAGATGACATAAAGTGGGCAAAACTAATGTTTGTTTACTCATTGCAATATTTGACTATTATTTTTGTGGCGATGGTTATAGTTACATTAATCTAGTTTTGCTGACGTTTCTTTCCTGAAGCAATTTCTTTGCGGGAAAGAGGTCGTACATACTTCTTTGATCAATCAATAAAATAATAAACTAAAAGTGAAAGAGGGGTTTGATTAAGCATGAAAAGGCTAGCAAATTGGCGTTTATTCTCGCTGTTTGCGATGGTAGCGCTTGTACTTTCCGGTTGTGGTAAACCATATTTATCCACATTAACTCCAGCCGGTGAAGTTGCTGACATCCAGTACGATTTGATGGAGCTAAGCACGATAATTATGGTTGGCGTTATTATTGTAGTTATGTTAATTTTTGTTATCGTCTTTTTCCGTTTTAGAAGGAAGGATGACAGGATACCAAAACAGGTAGAAGGAAGTCATAAATTAGAAATTATTTGGACCGTTATTCCGATTCTTTTGCTTTTGGTTCTAGCTGTTCCAACTGTTTCCGCAACATTTAAACTTGCGGATGTTAAAACAATGGATGACAAAAAATCTAATGCAGTTGTAGTTAATGTTCGTTCTCATTTATATTGGTGGGATTTCGAATATCCTAAACAAAAGATTGTAACCAGCCAAGAACTAGTTGTACCAACCGATGAGAAGGTATATTTCAGTTTGAAATCCATGGATGTTAAACACTCCTTCTGGATTCCGGCTGTAGGCGGAAAACTTGATACAAATACAGACAATATTAATAAATTTTGGTTAGAGTTTGATGCAGCAAAGGCTAATGAAGCAGGAAATCTTTTCTATGGGAAATGTGCTGAACTTTGCGGACCATCCCATGCTTTAATGGACTTTAAAGTAAAAGCAATGAGCAAAGACGATTTCAATACTTGGGTGAAAGATATGCAGAGCGTCAAAGCTCCTGAAAAAGCCCAAACTGCTTTAGCACAGCAAGGTCAGGATATCTTTAATAAAAGCTGTATTGGCTGCCATGCTGTAACACCTGAAAACAAAATGCCGGAAACAGCTCGTATCGCGCCGAACCTTTCAAACTTTGGCGAAAGATCACGTGTTGCTGGTATTTTGGACCATAATAAGGAAGAAGTAAAAAATTGGATTCGTAATCCAGAAACCTATAAGCCAGGCAACACTATGACTGGTAAGTATCCGCAAATGACGGAAGATCAGCTAAATGCTTTAGCAGAATATCTGATGGGCTTAAAGGTTCAGGACTAATAGGGGATTTGGTTGAAAGGGAGGTAAAAACGTGAGTACCTATGCTCAAAAAAAGGGATTTGGTGCAACTTTATGGGATTTTTTAACAACAGTTGACCATAAAAAAATCGCCATCCTATATCTGATTGCAGGTGGATTTTTCTTCTTAGTTGGCGGTATTGAAGCTGTCTTTATCCGTATCCAGCTTGCAGTTCCCAACAATGATTTTGTAAGCGCCGGGGCATTTAATGAAATCATTACAATGCACGGAACAACAATGATTTTCTTAGCTGCCATGCCGCTTGTGTTCGCGTTCATGAATGCCGTTATGCCACTCCAGATAGGAGCGCGTGACGTAGCTTTTCCTTATGTGAACGCATTAGGATTTTGGTTGTTCTTCTTTGGCGGAATTTTTCTAAACCTTTCATGGTTCTTAGGAGGAGCACCAGATGCTGGTTGGACTTCTTATGCATCTCTTGCTATTCACTCCAAAGGACATGGTGTAGATTTCTATGTTCTAGGTTTACAGATTTCAGGTTTAGGTACGTTGATTGGTGGTATTAACTTCCTTGTAACCATCATTAACATGCGTGCACCTGGAATGACCTATATGCGTATGCCGTTGTTTACTTGGACAACATTTGTAACGTCAGCACTTATTCTTTTTGCATTCCCTCCATTAACAGTGGGATTAGTATTAATGATGTTTGACCGTCTATTTGGAGCTAATTTCTTTGAAGTGGCCCAAGGTGGTAATACCGTGATTTGGGAGCACTTATTCTGGATTTTCGGTCACCCAGAAGTTTATATCTTGATCTTGCCAGCTTTCGGTATTTTCTCGGAAATCTTTGCAATGTTCTCAAGAAAACGTCTATTTGGTTATTCTTCAATGGTGTTCGCAACCGTGTTAATTGGTTTCTTAGGATTCATGGTTTGGGCGCACCATATGTTTACAACTGGTCTTGGTCCAGTGGCTAATGCTATCTTTGCTGTCGCTACGATGGCAATTGGGGTTCCGACTGGTATTAAGATTTTCAACTGGCTGTTCACCATGTGGGGCGGAAGTGTTAAATTTACAACACCAATGCATTATGCGTTTGCTTTTATCCCGACATTTGTTATGGGTGGAGTAACCGGTGTTATGCTTGCTTCTGCTGCCGCTGACTATCAATACCATGACACATATTTCGTTGTTGCCCACTTCCACTATGTTATTGTTGGTGGGGTTGTCTTAGCGCTTTTAGCTGGTACACATCTTTATTGGCCAAAAATGTTTGGAACAATGTTAAATGAAACGATGGGTAAGATTACATTCTGGACATTCTTTATCGGATTCCATATGACATTCTTTATCCAGCACTTCCTTGGTCTATGGGGTATGCCTCGCCGCGTATTTACCTATCTGCCAGGTCAGGGCTTTGAAACCTCTAATATGATTAGTTCCATTGGAGCTGCCTTCATGTCTGTCGGTGTTATTGTGCTGTTGATTAACATTATTGTTACATCTGTTAAAAATGTTAGAGTTGGAAATGACCCTTGGGGTGACGGACGTACATTAGAGTGGTCTATTCCATCTCCACCGCCGTTCTATAACTTTAAGCAGCTTCCGCTTGTTCGCGGTTTAGATGCTTATTGGTTAGAAAAAATGGAAGGAAAGAAAGAAATGACTCCTGCTGAGCCGCTTGGTGATATTCATATGCCAAACTCTTCTTTCTTGCCATTTACAACATCGCTTGGTCTTTTCATCGCTGCTTTCGGTGCGATGTACCATGTGGATGATAAGGGATGGGCATTGCCAGTCTTGTTTATTGGTCTGCTCGTAACATTTGGTTCCATGTTATTACGATCTGTTAAAGATGACCATGGTTTCCATATTCATAAAGAAGAATTAATGAACGATGATGATAATAAGGGGGTTAAGGCATAATGCACGCTGAAGAAAAATTAACTTATGAAACTTGGCCTGCAGAGCCGGAGAAATCAACCCTTGAAGCGAAAAATAAATTTTTAGGTTTTTGGTTATTCTTAGGGGGAGAGACTGTGCTTTTCGCCTCTCTCTTCGCCACTTACCTTTCGTTAAAGGATAAAGTGCCAAATACATCTCAGCCTCTGGCAAAGGATTTATTTGAACTTCCGTTGACCTTCGTGGCAACGATGCTGTTATTAACAAGCTCATTAACAAGTGTTTACGCTATGTACCAGATGAAAAATTTCGCCTTCAAAAAAATGATGGTGTGGTTAGGTCTTACTGTCCTATTAGGACTTGGGTTCTTAGGACTTGAAGTTTATGAGTTCACACATTATGTTCATGAAGGGCATAAATTTACGAGTAGTGCTTTTGGATCTGCTTTCTACACACTTGTTGGCTTCCACGGAGCTCACGTTGCTTTCGGATTAGCTTGGTGCTTATCGTTAATGTTACGTAATGCAAAACGCGGCTTAGACTTATACAACGCGCCAAAATTCTATGTATTTAGTTTGTATTGGCACTTTATTGATGTTGTATGGGTATTCATCTTTACTATTGTATATTTAATGGGAATGGTGGGATAAACTGATGGCAAATCAACAATTAAATTCAGGTAACCCAAGAGTTGACCTTGAATATCGCCGCCGTAAAAGTGCGGAAGAGATGAGATATCAAGTCATTTCATTTGCTTTGATGATTTTCTTAACATTGATTGCGTTTGCTGCTGTAGCTGCTAAAGGATTTACAGCGTGGTTTACTATACCATTTATCGTTCTTTTAGCGTTCGTGCAAGTGGTTTTCCAATTGTTTTATTTTATGCATATGAGTCATAAAGGCCATGAGGCCCCAACTTTATTCCTGTTTTCAGGCTTATTTGTTGGCTTGGTTATGATTTGGGCATTTTCTACCATTATTTGGTGGTAGTAATTAAAAAGAAAATCGGCTTTTAGCCGATTTTCTTTTTTAGTAATTGGAAAACATATGCAGCATCATTTCTTTGCCTATCCCAAAAGCCAAGGGTATAATAAAGTTGATGATTCTTTAACTATTTTAGAGGTGATATTGCAGTGCTTACCTTGGATATATTTGGATTTGAAGCGTTATGGAGCCCGTATTTTTTATTGATTATGATTGTTTTGACAGGAGGATTTTTTCTTCTAACCACAAGATTTAGACACCGTTTCCAGGACAGTGAGCCATTAACATGGCAGCAAGGGTCTTTATTTCTTACTTCAATGATTCTTTTGTATGCTATTAAAGGGTCTCCATTGGACTTAATGGCCCATTTGATGTTTTATATTCATATGATTCAGATGGCTGCACTGGTCTTGATTGTTCCGCCTTTATTCATTTTGGGTGTACCTGCATGGCTGTGGAGAGCGGTTTTACGCATCGGAGTTTTTAACTCTCTCTTTAAGTTTTTCACTAGACCGCTTATGGCTCTAATAATCTTTAACGGGTTATTTTCGTTTTACCATGTTCCTATCATTTTTGATCATGTCATGCAAAATATTTGGCTGCATGCAGGCTATTCGATTCTATTGTTTGTCGTTGCCATTTTTATGTGGTGGCCATTAATTAATCAGCTTCCTGAGCATCAAACCCTAAGCGGTTTAAAAAAGGTTGGGTATATTTTTGCGGATGGCATTCTTTTAACACCGGCCTGCGCATTGATTATCTTTGCTGACACACCTATTTATGCCACCTATTCTGATCCGCATGTATGGGGCAACGTGATGAGCTTGTGTGTTGGTACCGCTAATTTTAACAGCTTAAATTTGAGCGGTCCTGAGCTGTTTAGTTCGATGTCCTTAATCCACGACCAACAGCTTGGCGGAGTATTGATGAAGATTATGCAGGAAATAATTTATGGGGTAATCCTTTTCCGCGTCTTTTTTGAATGGTATCGAAAGGACCAAGCAGAAACAGAGCGCGATTTAAATCAAAAATTTAATCCATCGCTTATTAAATAGAGGCTGTCCGAATGACAACCTCTATTTCTTTTGGTTGAAGTTTAGGAAGGTTTCCTCTACTATAAGAGGAGAATAAACAAAAGAGAGGATTTATGCATGGATTCGATACCAATTTTACCCACGATTAGTACCACTTTTATCGTTTTAAGCGGGATTACAGTTGCCATCGGCTGGTGGCAAATTAAACAAAGAAAATTGGAAGCTCACAAACGGACTATGTTTTTTGCAGGTATTTTTGCTCTTATTTTCTTTATTATTTATGCATCTAGAACTATATTCATCGGGAACACATCGTTTGGTGGACCGGATAATATCAAAATATTCTACACTGTATTTTTGATTTTTCATATTACCTTGGCCACGTTAGGAGCAGTCTTGGGGATAATGTCTCTTATTTCAGGTTATAAAAATAAACTCACCTTCCATCGCCGTCTTGGCCCCTTTACCAGCATCGTCTGGTTTTTTTCAGCCGCTACCGGAGTAGTGGTCTACCTGCTCTTATACGTATTTTACCGAGGCGGAGAAACAACTTCCATGATTAAAGCGATTTTAGGTTTTTAAGATCAAAAAAGCCGCATGATTAACATTCATGCGGCTTTTTGTGCGTTATACAGCAAATTTGCTGACTTCATTTTTTACATCTTCGATAATTTTTTTGCATTGATTTACAAGTGATGCAGGGAAATTTTCACCTTCACCGTATTCAACACCGTGTGGGTAATAATGTTTTCCCAACAGAGGAGTCATCAATTGAACCACAGCTTTGAAGGTATCTACATCGCCTTCAACAGAATAGCCTTGGATGCGAAGGTAAAATACTCCCTCTCTTAGTTCAAACTTTTTGTCGTATGTAACGCGTTCATAATCCCATTGTCCTGCGCGCACTAAACCATGCTGATGCATTACGTCATCAAGCCGGTTTATGTCTGCTTTGAACTCCTCAATACCAGTATTTTCGAATTTCATAAATAAATCCCTCCTAGAAACGCTTGCCTGTATTCATTATTTGGTAATAAAGCAAGATTAATTCAATTTAATAATAGATGAAATTTCTGTAACTTGCAACGAAATCATTTAACGAATAAATCCATTATGGCTGGATATTCTAATTTACGAAAAGAGCTATTAATTTTGGAGGCGATTTTATGGAAAAAATCCGTGATATTATGACTGATGAGGTAGACTGCTGTACTCTATTAGATAATATCTATGAAGTAGCCGTTAAAATGAAAGAATTAAATGTAGGGGCTATTCCTATTGTCGATAAAGAAAAAATTGTTGGTATGATTACTGATCGTGATATTGTCATTAGAGGCGTGGCAGAAAAGCATCCTGGCTCATCCAAAGTGGAGGAAATTATGAGCAATGACCTGATTACTGTTTCTCCAGAGGCCTCTACTAGAGAGGCGGCAAAATTGATGGCACAGCATCAAATTCGTCGTTTGCCTGTTGTCGAGGATGAGAAGTTGATTGGTATTGTATCACTTGGCGATTTTGCAATCCGTGAACTAACTGATGATCAAGCAAGGCAGGCCTTGACACAAATTTCGGAACAAAATTATAAAAGTGCGCAGCATTAAAATAGTAATTTATTATAGGACAAATATTTCTAAACAGGCGCCCCGGTGCCTGTTTTCTTTTTTAATTAAGCATTTTCAGACATTTTAGGAAAACGGGTATTACTTAAAAAGATATAAATGCTATAATTATTCTAACAGTACATATAATGGTAGAAATAGTAATAGAGAGGGTGTAGCCTCTGAAGACGCTTTTACGAATTTTGGTGCTTTCTGCGGTAATCGTCACCATTGGCTTTTATGTTGGCATAAATGAAAAGAATCAGGATAAGGTTTTAATAAAGAAAGACAGCACATCAGAAATGGAACAAACTTATCAGCAAAATCCCAATTCGGAATCAAACAATAAATTGAAAAAACCTGAAGAAGGCTTGTCTTTATTGATAGGCAAAAATGCTGCGGACATTGTCAAAGAACTAGGGGAACCACAGCGAATTGATGAGACTCCATACGGTTATCAATGGTATATTTATAACTTGGACTTTAAACGTTATGTTCAAGTTGGGATTGAAAATAGTCATGTGGCAACGATTTTCGTCCTTGGTGAAAATTTGAATATATCGCCTTTTGAGATCGGGCAGCCGGTTGAAGAAATATTTAATACGCAATTTTTCGAAACGAATATCAATATCGATTTGAATGGGAATAACTATCGGTTTGAATTAAATGACACAGATTTAAACCTGCGACCAATCATTCAGCTGGGTGATGTTTTTTTTCAGCTTTATATTGATAAATTCAAGGGTACTCTTTCAAGCGTACGCATTTTAAATGCTGAGACGTTTATCAAGCAGCGCCCTTATGAGCTCGTCTATCGCGGTGAATTAATCGAACAGCCTCTGCCTGACGAAGAAATGTGGGAAAAGATTGAAACAGGGGCAGAACAAGAAATTTTTGATATTTCAAATGTGTTAAGGCAAAGGTACAAATTGGATCCATTAAAATGGGACGATAGGACGGCTGAAGTAGCATTTGGCCATAGTAAGGATATGGCATTGAATAATGATTTTTCACATACATCTAAAAAATTTGGCAGTCTTGCCGATCGATTAAATAAAGCTGAGGTTGCCTATAAAACGGCTGGTGAGAATATCGCCGCCAATTATACGGACGGGCCTGCTGCGGTTGAAGGGTGGCTGAACAGCAAGGGCCACAGGGATTCGTTATTAAATAAGGAATTCACCCATCTTGGTGTTGGTGTATATCAAAAATATTATACGCAAAACTTTATCCAAAAAACAGAACAATAAAAGGGAGAAGAAGCAGGGTCCTGCATTTTCTCCCTTTATTATTTCTTATAAAATTAGCCGTTCGGAGTTTTCGAATCAAATCGGTTAAATAAAAACGTATTTCCTTCCCAGCTCCCATATAGACGAATAAAATGGCCTGGTGTAAATAAGCATTTTTCCATGTTTTTCGTAACAGGAGTCATTCTTTTGGCAGTGATCATTTTAGCATCAGTTTGAAGTTTTATTGTCTGAACCAAAAGATAACGGTGATAATAATAGCGTTCCTTGCTTTCGTCGATGCTTTTAATTTCACCTGTTAATATTGCTTCTTCCCTTACATTCCCTGCAGCAAGCCATTTTTCATCGTGCTCTTTCATTTCTTTTTTAGTCAGCAGGTAGAAATAAAAACAAATAATCGGGATCAGAATGGCTGTAACCATTATCATTAGTCCCCTTCTTATTTATTTATGATAAAAAATGTGCCGGTGGCATAGGCTATTTTTTTGCCGTCATTTCGGTAGGCGGTGCCTGAGACGACGATTGTTTTTGTGCCATGATGAATGATGTCAGCCTTGCAGCTTAATGTGTCCCCAATTCCAGGGGCAATATAGTGGATATTAAGCTGATTAGTTACGGCCCCAAAACCTTCTGGCAAAACATAGTTTGCTAATGAACCCATTGCAGTATCCAAAACTGTGGCTGTAATGCCGCCATGAACAATGTCTAAATTATTATGAATGGTTGGATTAATGGGGATGGTAATTTCACACGTGTTTTTGTCCATTTTTCTGTCCATATGGAGAAGATGGCCAATATAGGTATCACTGTTCTTGTCAATCTTTTGCTGAACCCCTCGTAATAGGGAGGCGAGACTTTCCAAGTCTGTTTCCGAGCCATTCTCGATACAATCTTCTAAAAGATGCCTTAACTCTTGTTTCATTTTTTTACCTCTTTCTTTTTTTGGCTAATAGAAAAGTATAAATTTTCACAAATTTATACTTTCCTAACGCATAAATTCAACTATGCCTCTGTCTTCGTCCTATCGGACTCGCCAATCGGCGAGTTTTCATTTACATTTCTTTGACCATCTTACCACTTGTGTGCCTAATAATAAATGTTTTAAACCTAATTCGCCGTTTCACATTTTTTCTGGTTTATCATACTTTATTATTGGAATGAATAGGGGCAGAGGTGAGGATAATGACGCAAAAAAAATTGCACCCATCCGTTGAAAAATTTAAAGAATTTGTTAAAAATAATCCGAAAATTATTAAGGAGGTCCGCAAAGGAAACGCCACCTGGCAGGAATTATACGAGGACTGGTACTTATTAGGGGAAGAAGACCAGCGTTGGGAGAAAATTGGTTCAGATGGTGAAGCTGCGGAGGTAAAAGATGAGAAAGAAGCCAAAGGGGACTTAATGTCCAATGTGATGGGAATTTTCAAAAAGATGGATCCCAATCAAATGCAGTCCCATCTACAGAATATCAGTCAGGCGATTGGCGCCATCCAAGGCCTTGTTTCCCAATTTCAAGGCGGTAATGCACCAAATAATCCTGTAAAACCTCCTGAAGGGCCAAAACATCCATTTTCATTTAGACAAGACTAATTAAAGGGTGGGGGAAATGCGCAAGGAAATTTTAGAATATGTAGAAGGACAAAAGGATTTAAAACGATTTATTCGGGAGCAGCCACTTTGGTATCGGAAACTGTCAAGAAATCCTTATGATATTCAATCGCTAGAAATTGCAGCATTACACTATTACAAAAAAACCATTCCAGACCAAGTGGAGAAATTCACAAATGGAGTGCAAATGGCTTCAATGATGTACTCCATGTTCCAAGCCATGAAAAACCAAAATTAACAAAGGGCACATAAATTTGGATGTGGCCTTTTTTTGTTTGGATTAAAAAATATTGAGAAGGCGAACAATACAAACATGAGAAGGAGTGATATTGGTGAAAAAACATATCCTCATTGGTTTTATTTTGTTCTGGTCCTTAGGCGCCCTAATACTTCACGAAGCAAAGGCAATCTCAAGCGAAATACCTGAGCTGATTGTTCAACATGAAACAAAAGGAAATCAAGTGCTGGTAGAATGCATTTTAACGGGAATTAGTTTTAGGGGGACGGAGGATTCAAAACAAAAAACGGGCAAAATTGTCATTTGGGTAGACGGGCTGAAAAAATCCGAAGCCTCCTCGGCGGTATTCATTATCAAGGATCTTTCTCCAGGGAACCACCAGGTAAAGCTGGATGTGGTTGATTTAAAAAATAATTCCTACGGTTTGAAAAAGGAGTTTATAGTAAATATCCCCTAATTAAATGGATTTTTTCGCTTTCAGGATGAATTCATGATAAAATGTCAGTGGAGGTGAGCGTACATGCTTGCTACATCAGAAAGAGTTGAATTACTGGACTACGCTGAACAACTGGCAAAAATGGTACTCGAATCTGACATTGTTGAACATTATCGGATTTGTTTATATAAAATGCAAAGCAGCCCTGAAACGCAGCAAAAGATTCAGCGTTTTGCGAAGCTTAAAGACCTTTATGAAGAGGTGCAAAGGTTTGGTAAATACCATCCTGATTACAAAAACGTGATGACTCAAATTCGTCAATATAAACGGGAAATGGACTTGGACGTAAACGTAGCCGAATTTAAATTGGCGGAAAACGATTTGCAAAGCCTTTTGGATGAAATCAGTCTCCACGTTGGCCGATCCGTCTCCGAGCATATAAAAGTCCCGACCGGCAACCCGTTTTTTGATAAAGGTCATTCAAGCGGCTGCGGTGGCGGAGGAAGCTGTGGCTGCAGTTAAAAAAATGAGCATGTGAGCTAAAGGGGTAAGGATTGAAATAAAACCTTTTCATGTGCTAGACTTATTTAAAAAGAAGCCTGCAATGAAGGGGAAAAAATTATGTTTGTTCAAAGACAAGGATTAGTTGTTTGGCTGTATTCACTAAAACAGGCCAAAATGCTCAGACGTTTTGGAAATGTCCATTATGTGTCAAAAAAGCTAAAATATGTTGTGGTTTACTGTAACCAGGACGACGCAGAGGAAATTATAGAAAAGCTCCAATCCTTTTCGTTCGTGAAAAAAGTAGAGCCTTCATACAAGCCCTTTTTAAAAATGGAATACGAAAATTCAGCACCTGACAAGGCAAAAGAATATGACTATAAAATGGGGATATAAAAAGGTGAGAATCATCTCATCTTTTTTTTGCCCTAAAAAGAAAAAAACCCTGCAAAAATTTTGCAGGGTCCTTCTAAATCCTGATATAGGACAGAAGGCAAAGGGAGAGGAGAAACCGGAGGAAGAACTTATGGGGAAACGTAAGTCTTCTCCGCGGTTGGCAACAACATCCTCGAATTGATGTTGTTACTTACATTATTTCCACAACCCAAAACCTTATACGTCGAAATTTAAAATTTCCTTTTTTCGCAAATTTTTTATAAAATGTAAGAAAAGAAAAAACTAATGTGACAAATTTGTTTATATTTTGCAGCCTATGGTAGGATGTAAAAAAACGTGATTTTGGATAAAATGTGGTGGTGAACACGTGAGAGTAGTTTCTGGCATCTGTAAAGGCCGTCCTCTTAAAGCTGTCCCTGGTAATACAACAAGACCGACAACTGATAAGGTGAAGGAAGCCCTATTTAATATGATTGGCCCTTATTTTGACGGGGGTACTGGGCTTGACCTCTTTGCCGGTAGCGGAGGATTAGGTTTGGAAGCACTGAGCAGAGGCTTGGATAAAGTGATCTTTATCGACAGGGACGCCAAAGCAATTCAGACAATCCAAGATAATATCAGCGCATGCAGGTTTGAAGACAAAACTGAGGTATACAGGAATGATGCAGACAGGGCACTAAAGGCTTTAATTAAACGAGAAATTATGTTTGACTATATTTTCTTGGATCCGCCGTACAAGCTTCAAGAGCTGGTCCGATTAATGGAAAAAATGGAAAAGGCAAATGTGGTCAAAGACCAAGGAATTATTGTCTGTGAACATAGTTTTGATGTCGATTTACCTCCCTCTGTTGGGCGGTTCTCGCAGATAAAACATGAGAAATACGGGATTATTGCTATAACAATATATTTAAAATCTAATGGGGAATAAGGGGGAGTCAAGTTGGCAAGTATAGCCGTTTGTCCGGGGAGTTTTGATCCAATTACATATGGCCATTTAGATATCATCCGCAGAGGGGCTAAGGTTTTCGATAAGGTTTATGTTGTGGTATTAAATAATGTCTCAAAAAATCCGCTCTTTACTGTTGAGGAAAGGCTTGACCTAATAAAGGAAGTTACAATGGACATCCCTAACGTGGCTGTCGATCAATTTTCCGGGCTGCTTGTCGATTATGCCAAGAGTGTGAACGCAAATGCAATCCTTCGGGGCCTTAGGGCTGTTTCCGATTTTGAATATGAAATGCAGATTACCTCGATGAATAGGTTTTTAAACGATCATGTGGAAACCTTTTTTATGATGACCAATAATCAATATTCCTTCTTGAGCTCCAGCATCGTTAAGGAAGCAGCAAAGTACAAAGGGGATATATCAGGGCTTGTTCCTCCTCCAGTCCAAAAAGAATTGCAAAAAAAATACAGATAAAAAAGAGCTAAATTCTTTAGCTTGCAGGCTGTCGAAAAACTTTCGATAGCCTTTTAATTTACTCCTTTTTTATAATTCTTCGCGTTTATTTGTTGAATAATGTTATTGAATATTGGCTTTTCAACAGGCCCATTTGCAGGAATAATCAATTATTAAAAATCCGTAATTAGACGAAATAAAAAATTGCCGAGAAAAATACTCTTTCCCGACAATCTGTTAGCAAATCCTTTAGCTCTTTTTTATATTACTTTCTTTTAGCCTGATAAATAAGATTAGTACATATAATGATAGGGAGCAAATCGTGATGAGTGGGCCGGTTTCCAGCATTTTATGATAAAAATCCTTTGTCCATATTCCATCTCCAAATACAGGCAGGGCTCCTGCAGGCTGATTATGGCCTTGGAAGCGCACATAAATGGGATTCCACAATAGGAGAGTAAAGAGACCGGCAAAAATGCCTTGGAAGATTCGTGCAATAAAGAATGGCCGAAAGCGGATGTCAGTCTGGGCTAGGATGCTGGCCACCTGTGCTTGGACACTAAAACCGCTGAAGGCCAAAATAAAACTTGTTATGATCGCTTTCTGGAGCAGTGTGGCATCTTCCACTCTGCTGGTCAAATCGCTGCCAAGAGTGATTTCAAACAGTCCGGAAATAAACGGTATGCTTAACATTTCTGAAAATCTAAAAACTGAAAAAATCATTTCCACGAATTTTGCCAGCGCAGCCGTAATATGTAGATGGTAAAGAAGTTGATTAATCACAGAAAATAGGATGATAAAACCGCCGACCATCAATAAGGTTTGAATCGATGAGGTAACAGCATCGCCGAGAAGCTTTCCAATCGGGCGGTTATCCTTCAGCCTTGTTTGGTGCAAAGCTGATAAGGCTTCCCGAATCTTGAATTTTTTGGCGTTTTTCGCTTTATTAGGCGACTCCTTACCGTGGAAACGCATCATAATGCCAACACATATGTTGCCCAAATAGTGTGCAACGGCCAAGAGAATGCCTAATTGGGTATTGTGAAAAAAACCCACAGCTACTGCTCCAAAGATGAATAAGGGATTAGAGGAATTGGTGAAAGAGACGAGTCTCTCAGCTTCAATTCGCGTTATGTGTCCTTCTTGCCGCATTCTTGCGGTAAATTTTGCACCTGCCGGGAAGCCTGAGGCCATTCCCATGGCCCAAACAAAGCCTCCAACACCAGGAACTTTGAAAAGCGGCCGCATAAGTGGTTCAAGAAGAACCCCTATGAACTTGACCACTCCAAACCCGATTAACATTTCTGATACAATAAAAAAAGGCAGGAGGGAAGGGAATACTATTTCCCACCACATATTCAGGCCACGGATAGAGCCTTCAAATGATTCTTTTGGATAGAAAATAAGTGACGCCGCTAAAACGATGCCGGAGATGGCTAAAGCAAGCGTTTTGAGCTTTGACCGAAACATCAAAGAGTTCTCCTTCCTTGTGAAACTGCATGTCCTCATATAAAATAAATATACTCATAGAATGTTGTTTTAGACCATAAGATTGAACGTGATTTATTAGATGTATAATAGGAGGGTTCTGCTATGGAGCACCCTAAGATTGGCTTGGCGCTCGGCTCAGGAGGAGCCCGCGGGTTTGCTCATTTGGGTGTTATTAAGGTGTTAAAGGATGCCGGCATTCCGATTGATTTAATTGCAGGCAGCAGCATGGGAGCCCTGGTCGCCTGTTTTTATGGAGCAGGGATTGATTTAGACCTTCTATATAAATATTCAACCGCGTTTAGGAGAAAGTATTTTCTTGATTTTACTGTACCGAAAATGGGATTTATTACAGGCAAGAAAGTAAAGGAATTTATTCGTATCTTTACCCATGGGAAAAACATCGAAGATTTGTCAATACCACTTGGGATTGTGGCAACGGATTTATTAACCGGAGAAAAAGTGGTCTTTAAAGAGGGGCCAGTGGCAGAGGCTGTCAGAGCAAGCATTTCCATACCCGGAATTTTTGTGCCTGAAAAGTATAAGGGAAGAATCCTCGTGGATGGAGGAGTTGCCGACCGTGTTCCCATTTCTGTTGTGCAAGAGATGGGGGCGGATATTGTGATTGCAGTGGACGTTTCACGGGTTAAGCGAAACGCTGAAATTACCTCCATTTATGATGTCATCATGCAAAGTATTGATATTATGCAGACTGAGATTATCAATTTCCACGAAACATCTGCAAATGTGATGATTCGTCCCCCTGTCGAGGGCTATAGTTCGCGTGCATTTACTAACATTGAAGAAATCATTAAAATTGGCGAAGACGAGGCAAAAAAGTATCTTGAGCAAATTAAGAAGGAAATTGATAATTGGAAGGGGTGATGGCAGCTTGCGTAAAAAATTATCAATTGGCATTTTCTTTATCCTTGCAGTGTTTCTGATTGGCGGAATGTATTATTCATTACCTTACTATGTTTCAAAACCAGGGATGGCAAAAGAACTTGCTCCAATCATTACAGTTGAAGGCGGTTATCAGGAAAAGGGAAATTTTATGCTGACAACTGTCCGGATGGGAAGGGCTAATATCTATTCCTATATAGAAGCCAAAATGAGAAAATATGAGGAAATCTATCCGCTCGATATGGTATTAAATGAACAGGAAACGGAAGAAGAGTATAATGTCAGGCAGCTGCATTTGATGGCAGCATCAAAACTTAATGCGATTGAGGTGGCATACCATAAAGCAGGGCTGCCTGTACATTATAAATATAAGGGGATTTATGTGATGCAGGTCCTGCAGGGAATGCCTGCAGAAGGGAAGCTCCAGGCTGGTGACCGCGTTTTTAAAATGGATGGACACACATTTCCCTCATCAAAAGATTTCATTGAATATTTAGGGAAAAAAAGTGCCGGTGATCAAGTGACATTAACCTATTCCAGAAATAACGAGGAAAAAAGTGTGAATCTTATTCTGCAGCCATTTAAGGATCAGCCTGGGAAGGCAGGCATTGGCATTTCACTTGTGGATGATAAAGAAATCTCCGTCGATCCCAATGTTAAAGTCAGAACAGATGAAATCGGCGGGCCTTCTGCCGGCTTAATGTTTACCTTGGAGATATATAACCAGTTAACCAAGAATGACCTAACCAAAGGCTACCAAATTGCTGGAACGGGAACGATTGACCCAGATGGCACCGTTGGGCCGATTGGCGGTATCGAACAAAAAATTGTTGCCGCTGATCATGCCGGCGCAGAAATCTTTTTTGCACCAAACGAAAAGGGTGCTAAGGACTCCAATTATCGAGCAGCCTTAAAGGCAGCACGAGATATCAAAACAAAGATGAAAATTGTTCCGGTGGATACCTTTGACGATGCGGTAAAATATTTAGAAAAATTACCTAAAAAGAAATAGGACGGTGCCAGAGTGCGCCGTCCTATTTCTTTATAATGATGGGAGGCTGTTTGAATTCCTGTTCCATCAAAAATTTTTTTGCCGGGCCCGGGACCCCCATTGCATATACCCTAGCAGCCTTTAAGTCGAGGTTAATCTCTTCGTCCTTAAATGAAGACAATTTCGCAACCAAAGGCAAAGCAAATTCCTTTTTCATTTTATTTAGGTATTCTTGTCCTCTCTCAGACATCCCAAGGAGCCTTAAATAGCCCGCTCTTTTGCTTCCTTCCATGTTTATTTTTTTGCTATTGGTCAATATGTGAACACATAATCGCTGCAGCCTCGTCCATGTATAGCGTTTTGTTTTAATTCTTTCCATAAACTCCTGAAAGCTTCGCGCTTCGGTTGCGGCATGTTGTAACCTGTTCTCAAGTCCCTCTTCAGCCTCATATATTTCTTTCAACTCTTCTGGGGAGGAATGGAGGAGACGAAGCTGAAGAAATGGCCAATAATTTTCCCAGCGGTGGTAAAGCCCATATTGATTTAGATATTCATGTAATAATTGTCTAGTAGGCTCCGGTACATACTGATTAATTTCAGATGGGCTGTTTATATCTGCGAATAGTGCTTTCCTGATGCTGGTTGCACTGGCAATAGTTTCGGAGGCAAAATGTTCATCATGATAGTCTGCGCTTTTACGTGCCACCGTTAAGGGAGTAATCTGACTTCTTTGCTCATGGATCGCTTTTATGTAGTGAAAGCCTAGTATGTTGTTTGGCCTGGACAAATCTAAATAATTATTCGAATTTGACAGCTGTTTGTATGATAATGCTAAAGCCTTCGGATAGCTGACACCTGACCCCATAAAATGCTTTATATTTTTTTTATGTGAATCCTGCTGACTTTCCAAAAAATGAATCGTTTGTTGAAAAGCTTCAATCTCCCCGCTTTCGCTTCCAAAACAAAGGTACTGACAGCCTGCAGCAGCAAGAATGGACACTGCCCCATTTGCAAAGGTTTCGGCATTTTGTGTGGCAAAGCGGTAGGGAAGTTCAAAAACGATGTCCACACCATTTAATAAGGCCATTTTCGTTCTCTCCCATTTCGAAACAAGTGCAGGCTCTCCCCTTTGCAGAAAATTTCCGCTCATTACCGCAATAACCACATCCGCTTGGGCTGCCTCGCGGGATGCCTGTAAATGAAAGGCATGTCCATTATGAAATGGGTTGTATTCAACAATAACACCAACTGCTCTCATAACTCTCTCCTTGAAATTTAATTACTATCATTATAGCAATTTATTCCGTTTTTCAATCGAATAATATGATATGATGATACATATGTTTGCAAAAGGTATTTATGGATACACTATAATGGAAAAAATTTTTTTATTTATGCAACACAAGGTGAAGTGTAAAGAAAAAATATTGACAAAAATTTTATCGAAAGCTATAATTACCTTTGTTGCCTTGGGGTGATTCAATTGAAATGGACATTAAATCAGCTGCAAAAATATCGAGATAAGGAATTTTCGATTGACGATACCATTCGGGTTGACGAGCTTAAACTGGATGACCCAACTATTCGTGAAGTGTCTCCAATGCAAATTACCGGACGTGGGGATATTGATTCTTCAAAAGTTACCTTTCATTTAAAAATTGAGGGGTATCTGATTCTTCCATGTTCGCGAACCTTAGTGGATGTCAAATTTCCAATTAATGTCGAAACTACGGAAACCTTCCTCCTGCAAAATTCAGTTTACCAAACTGAAGAGGAGGTCCATCAGGTAAAAGGAGATATGATTGATTTAAAACCAATCATAAGAGAAATTCTGTTACTTGAGGTTCCAATGCAAGTATTCTGTGACGATGTCCAATCTGAAGATGCAGCGCCGCAATCCGGTAAGGATTGGGAGGTTATTCAGGAGGAGGAACAATCTAACAAGATTGATCCACGTCTTGCAGGGCTAGCAAAGTTTTTTGACAAAAACAATTCATCGGAAAGCTAATCGAAATGATCTGACTTCAAGCGCTCCTGCGCATTTCTTATAAGGAGGTGGGAAGAATGGCTGTACCTTTTAGAAGGACTTCTAAAACTGCGAAGAGAAAGCGTCGTACTCATTTTAAATTAAACGTTCCTGGTATGGTAGCATGCCCAAACTGTGGTGAAATGAAACTTGCTCACCGCGTATGCAAATCTTGCGGAACATACAAAGGAAAAGAAGTAGTAAACGACTAATTTCTACTTAGATAAAGCACAAGGAGCAAACGCCCTTGTGCTTTTGTCATTTCAAAACAAATACATACTTTTTTAATTGAGAGGGTGAGCAAAAAATGGCTTTTTCGATTGAAAGGCGGGACACGGGATATTTATTATTTACCATCGAAAGAAGCGAAAAGCGAAACGCCATAAACTACGATGTTATGGAAGGGCTATGGGAAGCGTTAGAAAAAGCTAGTGAACCTGAAATAAAAGCTCTTGTCATTACGGGGAGCGGTGAGAGTGCGTTTTGCTCCGGCGGAGACTTATCCGTTTTTCATCTCCTGCACACCAAAGAGGATGCGTATCCAATGCTTTCGAAAATGTCCAATATTCTGTATTCCTTATTAACCTTGCCCATTCCCACCATTGCACTAATGAACGGTCCAGCGGTTGGCGGCGGCTGTGAGCTTGCTGTTGCCTGTGATTTCCGGCTCGCCAGAAAAGGCGTTAAAGCAGGGTTTGTTCAAGGAAAACAAGCCATTACGACCGGTTGGGGTGGAGGCTCTATTCTTGTCGAAAAGTTTCCATCCCCATTTGCAATGAAGCTTTTGATGGAAGCAGACCTCGAAACTGCAGAATATTTAACCGAAACCGGTTTTATTAATCACCTATTCGACGGAGACTCCCTTCAACAATGTGAAGATTTTCTTAAGAAAATGCTGTCCAATGATTTAGAGGTTCTCAAATCCTATAAAAGAATATGGATTAATAAGTGGAAGCAAGCAGGCCTTCGTGAAAGAATAGAGGAAGAGGTTAAAAACTGTGCCATCCTTTGGGAAAGTGATGCCCATCATCAATATGTAAAAAATTTTATTAAGAAAAACACCAGATAAGATGAATTCACGGCTCCAGATTAAGTCTATCTTTTCTAGTAGATGCATATGTTTATAAAAACACTACTAGGAGGGGATTTGATGTCACCAACTCGACAAGATGCTTGGAGCCAAGATGAGGATTTACTGCTTGCTGAAGTAGTATTAAGGCATATTCGAGAAGGCGGGACACAGCTTCAAGCATTTGAGGAGGTGGGGAAACAGCTATCGCGGACACCTGCGGCCTGTGGATTCCGCTGGAACTCATATGTAAGAAAGCAATACAAGTCTGGAATTGAGCTTGCCAAGAAGCAGCGTAAAGAATTGAAAAAACATATTGCTCCTGCTGAAGCTGATCCAGCCCCTGAAATAATTAAAAAGGAAGCTGTCTCGACCGAGCCAGGGGGTACTTTAACATTTCCGGCTGTCATTCAGTTTTTAGAGGGCGTTTTTAAACAAGTAGAGAATTTTGCTGAGCTTGAAGAGGGAAGCAGGAAGTCTTCCGAAAAAATAAAAGAATTAGAAAAGCAAACTTATTATTTAGCAGCAGAGAATGAAAGACTTACGGAGAACCTAAAGGCCATCGAAGAGGACTACCGTTCATTACTGGAAATTATGGAAAGAGCTCGCAAAATGGTTGTTCTTCAGGATGAAGACCGTCAATCCAAGGTTAGATTTCAGATGGATAAAAACGGCAACCTAGAAAGAGTAGAGAAATAGAAAAAGCGGACATCCGGTCCGCTTTTTCGCTTAGCTAATAAGAAAGTATAAATTCAACTACGCCTCATGAACCGTCCTATCGGACTCGCTAATCGGCGAGTTTTCATTTATATTATTGTGCTTCCACACCTTCTGGATACCAGACAAGCGGATTTTCCCCACGGTCTCGTTCCATATCGTAATCAACACTTGAAAAGCCCATCTTTTCCCAGAAGCCGCGAGATTGCATTCTTGCATTTGTCTTAATTGGTAGTCCAAAGCTTTTGGCGAAATCTACAAGTTGTCTACCAAAGTCTTTTCCCTGATAGTCTTGTAATACTTCCAGTTTCCATAATTCCAAATAACTTTGGGGCGGATAAAAATATCGATCGAATTTAGCTTCAATTTGGTATAAGCTCATCCGGGCAACAAGCTTATCTCCATAGTAAATACCGTAAAACGGTGAATTGATATCATTGTCTATCATATTGGCTTCAAGATCTTCAAACATTGAAAGCTCTTGAAGACCATATTCTTTAAATTTTTTAAATTCTTCTAGAGTTTTGAAATTAACTTTTAATTTTTCCACTTTAGTCCCCATGTTCTTCCTCCTAGAAATTATATTCTGTAACCTTGTATATATTTTTTTTTACTGAATAACATGATATGAATAATTTTTTCATTATTCAAATGAATTACTATCATTATAATACAAAAAAACTAAAATTTCCTCATTGAATAATCGAAAGCGGTTTCAAAAATGGCAGGAAATTCGAAGAATGATGTAGAAACTTAATAGTGAAAGTGACATTGGGTCAGGAAAGGGGAAGAAATGTGCAAAAAATTTTAATTGCCAATCGGGGAGAAATTGCCCTTCGTATTATTAGAACGTGCCAAGCGATGGGAATTGAGACAATTGCTGTTTATTCCGAAGCAGATAGGGAGATGCCTTTTGTAAAGGCTGCGACGAGGGCGGTGTGTATTGGGGAAGCTCAAGTTAACAAGTCTTATTTACAGGCAGAGAAAATTTTAGAGGTAGCAAAAGCAGAAAAAGTGGATGCCATCCATCCAGGCTATGGCTTTTTATCGGAAAATGCAGCTTTTGCACAGAAAGCCAGAAACGAAGGCATTATCTTTATCGGACCGAAGCCCGAAACAATTGATTTAATGGGAGATAAAATTGTTTCCCGGCAAACAATGGAAAAAGCGGGAGTTCCGGTTGTCCCAGGCAGCGGCACCGGTTTAAAAACGGTTGAAGCGGCCCTTGCCTTAGCAGAAAATATAGGCTATCCGATTATGCTGAAAGCAAGCGGCGGCGGAGGCGGAATCGGCATGGTCTTATGTGAAAATGAGCAAGCGCTCGCTAAGTCATACGCATCCACCAAGGCAAGGGCACTTGCCTATTTTGGGTCGGATGAGGTATTTATCGAAAAATATATCGCGGATGCCAGGCATATTGAGGTTCAAGTTTTCGGTGATGAATTTGGCAATCTCATTCACTTATTTGAAAGGGATTGTTCCGTCCAAAGAAGGCACCAGAAGGTTATCGAGGAATCGCCATCGCCGTTTCTTTCCGATTCAGTCCGGCAGCAAATGTATGAAACAGCCGTTAAAGCGGCTCGTGCTGTCAATTATACAAATGCGGGAACAATTGAATTTATTGTTGATGAAAACGAGAATTTTTATTTTCTTGAAATGAATACGAGACTTCAAGTTGAACATCCAGTAACTGAATCTATTACAGGTCTTGATTTAGTAAAATGGCAGATTCTCGTTGCGCGGGGAGAAAGGCTGCCGCTGCTGCAATCAGAAGTCCATTCTTCCGGCCATGCTGTGGAATTTCGTCTTTATGCGGAAGACCCTGTACGGTTTTTGCCTTCTCCTGGCAAAATCACCACCTTGAGGTGGGAAGAAAAAGAAGGTGTACGGATCGATTCGGGTTATGAAGAAGGTGGAACGGTCACCCCATTTTATGATCCAATGATAGCTAAATGCATTTTTTATGGTGCAGACCGGCAAAAAGCATTGGAAATGGCTGAGATTTTCTTCCAGGAAATTAAAATTGAGGGGATTAAAACGAATGCCCCGTTATTCTTAAATATTCTTGCAAATAGAGATTTTCAAAATGGAAATTATACCACAAGCTTTTTAACAAAAACATTAGTGAACTAAGGAGTGTTTTAAAGATGAAAGAAATTACAGCATCAATGGCAGGAACCGTACTTAATATTTTCACAGCAGCAGGCGAATCAATCAATATGGGTCAAGAAGTATTAATGCTTGAATCCATGAAAATGGAAATTCCGATTGAAAGCAGTATCGAAGGTGTGGTTAAGGAAGTAAAGGTTAACATCGGAGACTTCGTAAATGAAGGCGATGTGCTGATTGTTCTAGTTTAGGAGGGGCACTATGGCACAGATGAATACATTAAATGACCAATTAAACGAATACCGGAAACAAATCGACGCGGGCGGGCATCCAAAATATCATGAAAAGGCCAAAGAGCAGAATAAGCTGTTCGTCCGTGACCGCTTAAGATTAATGTTTGATGATGGGAAATATGAAGAAGACGGCAAATTTGCTAACTTTACGGCAGGTGATTTGCCTGCTGATGGCGTGGTAACAGCAATTGGCAAAATAAATGGCCAGACTGTATGTGTAATGGCAAATGACTCCACCATAAAAGCGGGCTCCTGGGGAGCACGGACCGTTGAAAAAATTATCCGTATTCAAGAAACTGCTGAGAAATTGCAGCTGCCTTTATTGTATTTGGTGGATTCGGCAGGTGCGAGAATAACCGACCAATTAGAGATGTTTCCAAACCGCCGCGGGGCCGGAAGAATTTTTTATAATCAGGTAAAGCTGTCCGGCATGATTCCGCAGATATGTATCCTTTTTGGGCCATCCGCAGCAGGCGGGGCCTATATCCCAGCTTTTTGCGATATTGTCATCATGGTCGACCAAAATGCCTCCATGTACTTAGGGTCGCCGCGAATGGCGGAAAAGGTCATCGGCGAAAAGGTGACGCTAGAGGAAATGGGCGGGGCTCGAATGCATTGTACAATTTCGGGCTGTGGTGATGTTCTGGCTTTCAGCGAGGAGGAGGCAATTGAGTCTGCCAAAAGATATATCAGCTTTTTTCCAGCCAATTTTAAAGAGAAGACAAAAAAAATTGCTGGTACGGCGGCTAAGGAAGGAAGGGAATTAGAGGCGATTATTCCGGAAAACCAAAATGCACCGTTTGATATGTATGAGTGTATTGATAGACTGGTTGATGCCGGCAGCTTCTATGAAATTAAAAAATTATTTGCACCTGAGTTAATAACTGGACTTGCTAGAATAGATGGAAGAGCGGTTGGCATCATTGCCAATCAGCCGAAGGTAAAGGGCGGCGTCCTGTTTGTCGATTCCGCGGATAAAGCCGCAAAATTCATTCAGCTTTGTGATGCCTTTCATATTCCGTTATTGTTCTTGGCGGATGTTCCGGGCTTTATGATTGGAACAAAGGTCGAGCGTGCGGGCATCATCCGTCATGGGGCTAAATTAATTGCTGCTATGAGTTCTGCCACAGTGCCAAAAATCTCGGTCATTGTTCGCAAGGCTTACGGTGCTGGGCTTTATGCGATGGCAGGCCCCGCCTTTGAACCGGATTGTTGTATCGCTCTACCTACCGCGCAAATCGCCGTAATGGGTCCTGAAGCTGCGGTAAATGCTGTCTACTCCAATAAAATAAATGAAATTAACGATCCAAAGGAAAGAATCGCTTATGTTCAGGCGAAGCAAAAGGAATATAAAGAAGCTATTGACATTTATAAGCTGGCTTCTGAGCTTATTGTTGATGAAATTGTTGCCCCATCCGAATTAAGAAGCGTACTCATTCAGCGCTTTGATTACTATGAAACAAAAGAATTGAACTTCGGTGTCAGGAAACATCCTGTCTACCCAGTCTAAAAAAAATATCCCTTTTCGAACTTTCTGTCGAAGAGGGTTTATTTTTTTACAAACAATTAATTGATTTTGGTAAAATACGGGTAAGACGATTTAAAGAAGGGATAGCGATGAAGGTTGGAATTATTGGAGCGGGTTCATTAGGTTTATTATTTGCTGCCTATTTGAGCAGGGCTTTTGAAACTATTATATACACAAGAACCCCCGCACAAGCAGAGCAAATTAATCAAAATGGAATCGTGCTTAAAAAAGGAGATACTGTGACGAGCACCAATGTACAAGCCTTGCCTATCAGCGATTGGAAAGGAACAGAAACCGTTACGGTTGTTGCTGTAAAACAATATCATCTGCAAACGATTATTGAAAATGTGAACAGCTCGGCGGCACCTAACTTACTATTTATCCAAAATGGTATGGGGCATTTAAAGCTGCTCGAAGCGATTAAGGAAAAAAATATTGCGGTAGGATCTGTGGAACACGGTGCCTTAAGAGAAAATGCCTACACGGTTTATCATAATGGGGAAGGAATCACGAATGCTGCCAGTTATAAAGGAACGGCCGATTGGCTGCATTTTCTTGCTGCTAAAGTACCGAATGACTTTCCGATTGTGATAAGAGAAAATTATTTTGATATGTTGCTAAAGAAATTGATTGTCAATGCAACAATTAATCCTCTGACGGCTATTCTTCGCGTCAAAAACGGCGACTTAATCGAAAATCCATATTACCTGCAGGCGCTGAACAACTTATTCGAGGAAATTTCGGACGTGCTGCGTTTAGGTAATAAGGAAGCCTATTTGCAGCATATTCATTATGTCTGTCAATCAACAGCCGAAAATCGTTCGTCCATGCTGAAGGATTTGGAAGCGGGCAGAATGACCGAGGTGGACGCCATTTTAGGGTTTCTCTTGGATGAGGCTAAGAAGCTGCATAAACAGGCCGCTCAAATACAGGGGTTATATTCCCTAATTAAGGGAAAAGAACAAGAAGGAAGGAGTGAGAAATTTTGAGCGCCGTCCTATCGACTTTGTTAACGCTGTTGTTCATTATGCCGTTCCTTGGCTTTTTACTCGTTTTCCTTGTCTTTAAACTCATCACGAATGACACTCGGAAATCAGTGCATCATGCCCTTGATTATTCAACCATTTTATTTATTATTTCTGTTCATTTTTTAGTAAAAACAATTTGGGGGAATTCATTTTTTTGGATAATACTACTAGTAATGATTTTCATCGCGATCATTTTTGTTGTTGTCCATTGGAAAGTGAAAGATGAGATCATTTTAAAAAAGGTGATGAAAGGTTTTTGGCGGTTTAATTTTCTTCTATTTTTTCTTGCCTATATATCCCTGACACTATTTGGTGTCATTCATCGGGCCATTATCTTTTCGTTAGCATCTTAAAAAAATTGAGGCATATGTTTTTTTTATATAGGCCGGGGAGTGGTATACTCTTAAAAGAATAATTTGGGTTTACAGAAAGGGAGTTCATGAATGGAGATTTTAAATCTCTCTTTACCAGCGGCCAACCGGTTCGCTTCAAATTACTTGGCGCAATCAAAGGATGTTATGTCTTTTTTTCATTATCACTTTAATGATTTAAACGAAGATTTAAAGAGGACGGCTGAATTAAAGGAGAGAAACTTTCCGCGCATTGAGACTGCCACACATATTGAAAGCTTTATGGAGCGATTTGGCACCTCGGAAGCGGTGGAAAACTCCATTGAGAAGTTAAAGCGTGAGGACAGTGCAGTCGTAATTGGGGGACAGCAGGCAGGAATCCTCACAGGTCCGCTTTATTCGATACATAAGGTTATTTCAATCATTAAATTGGCAGAACAAAAAGAGAAGCTTCTTGGGATTCCGGTTGTCCCAGTGTTTTGGATTGCGGGTGAAGACCATGATTATCAAGAAGTGAATCATGTCTATGTTCCGATGGAAGAAAAGCTTGATAAATGGACCTATCCGAAAAAGGTTCATAGCAAGCCAATGGTTACTGATATTCCATTGGACCAGGAAATCTGCCGGGAATGGGTTCGCAATATTATTGAGAATTTCGGTGAATCGGAGCATACGAAGCGGCTATTAGAGTTTGCCGAAAGGCAGATTGAAAAATCGGCAACCTTTGTTGACTTTTTTGCTTATATAATTATGGAACTGTTTAAGGATTATGGTTTATTACTTGTTGACTCCGGCGACAAAAGCTTCCGGCAGCTTCAAAGGGATTTTCTAACGGAGCAAATTGTCAATCACGAGGCAATCACCTTTTCACTATTGGAACAGCAAAAGCAGATAGGAGATAAAGGATTCCCAATCACCATCGAAGCGGGGGAACATGCTGCTAATTTATTTTATTATGATCAAAAATTAAAAGAACGCATTTTGCTGGAATATGACCGGGCCGCCAATTGCTTTGTGGGGAAAAGTGGAAGAGTTACCTTCACCCAAGAGGAATTAGTGGAGATGGCAGCACAATATCCTGAAAAATTTAGCAATAATGTGGTGACCAGGCCGCTCATGCAGGAATGGATCTTTCCTACCCTTGCCTTTATTGCAGGTCCAGGCGAGATATCGTATTGGGCAGAACTAAAGCTTGTCTTTGAACAATTTAACATGAAAATGCCACCGATTGTTCCTCGTTTAAATATTACGTTTTTGGACCGCTCAGTGGAAGCGGAAGTGACACAATTAAATTTAAAGCTAGAGGAAGTTTTACAAAGGGGAACGAATCAAGAAAAAGAGCAATTTCTTGAAACAGTGAAGGATAAGGAAGTTGAAATGTTATTTTCTTCTGTTAAGGAAGAACTGCTTAAACAATATCAGTTTATTGAAGCAAAAACAGCGGTGATCGACCGTGGTCTCCTGCCGCTGCTCAAGAAAAATGAAAGCTATCTTCTTAAGGAGATAGGGTTCATGGAAACAAAGCTCGAAGATGCGGTAAAGCAGAGACACGATATCCAATTAAAAAAATTCAGCCGCATCAATCTCGCCTTAAGACCAGACGGATCCCCGCAGGAAAGGGTCTGGAATATTTTCTATTACCTAAATCAATATGGATTAACCTTTATCAAAGACCTCATGATATTACCATTCGAATTTGACGGTCTGCACAAGGTTATTAAAATCTAGGGGCTGTCCAAAAGTCAGGTAACTGACTTTTGGAAGCCCCTTTTTATTTATTTGACTGTGTAATAAGTCTGTTGATTTCCGCTCCAGGGGCTCGGTTTTCGCTGGTGTTTGGCATGGCCTCCCCTCAGAA
>NZ_JBLVQN010000047.1:0-49815 GCF_058323225.1 Neobacillus sp. PVCKKU3 | reverse complement strand
AGGAAATCGCAGTAGTAGATCGTGAGTTAGAGAAGTACTTTAAAGAGTTAGGGGTGTAGTTCATGTTACCTTCTAAAACTTTTACAAATATCGCTGAATTTAAAAAGTATCAAATAGGGGAGCTGTTAGATTTTTATCAAAAGACCATGTAAATTAGACTCAGACAAAGAATACCGACTTGTAACTGTAAAAAGACGTAATGAGGGTATTGTTAGTCGAGGTATTT
Source organism: Neobacillus sp. PVCKKU3 (assembly GCF_058323225.1). NCBI lineage: Bacteria > Bacillati > Bacillota > Bacilli > Caryophanales > Bacillaceae > Neobacillus > Neobacillus sp. PVCKKU3. The sequence goes on along the minus strand of NZ_JBLVQN010000047.1, from coordinate 49,589 downwards.
ATAAAGGATCAGATATAAAAACACCGTCTCAATTTTATATAAAAAGTGGAGACTTTCTCATTTCAAAACGTCAAATAGTTCATGGTGCTTGTGAAATTGTTCCAGAAGACTTTGATGATGCAATAGTTTCAAATGAATACACCATTTCCAGAGGGAAAAAGGCTTTAATTCTAACAGAATATTTTAATTTGCTTTCTAAAACTTTTTTTATGAAGAAACATTATTTCTTAAGTAGTTACGGTATAGATATCGAAAAAATGGTTTTTAATATTGAAGATTGGAAGAAACGATTTGTTTATATACCTTCTATAGATGAACAGGCAAAAGTTGTACATTTCTTTAAAAAGATTTCTGAAAAGATCGTCCTTCAGCAGGGAAAAATCGACTTGCTGAAAGAACAGAAAAAAGGATATTTGCAGAAGATTTTTAGTCAGGAAATTAGATTTAAAAATCAATATGGGGAAAATCAACCAAATTGGAAAACAATTAAATTGAGCCATTTTGCTAAAAAAATTGTAAGAAAAAATATAGATAAAGCTATAACCAATGTAATTTCAAATTCTGCTAAAAACGGCCTGATTTCACAAAAAGATTTTTTTGATAAGGAAATTGCTAACCAAGAAAATATAGATGGTTATTATGTTATTTCACAGGGTGATTTTGTTTATAACCCAAGGATATCTTCTGATGCCCCTTATGGTCCGATTAATATTTATAGAGAAAGTGAACCTGGAATTGTTTCTCCTTTATATATGTGTTTCACAATAGAAAACATACATAAGGAATTTATGTATTATTATTTTAAAGGCACCTTATGGCATAAATATATTTATATGCACGGCGACACTGGTGCAAGACATGACCGAGTAAATATCAAAGATTTAACCTTTCTTGAAATGCCAATTTCTGTTCCTTGTGAAGAAGAGCAAAGACAAATTGCTAACTTTTTTTCACAAATTGAGAACAAAATTAATTCTGAAGAAAACAAGCTGGCATTACTACAACAACAAAAACAAGCCTTCATGCAACAAATGTTCATATAATGAAAACAGCACCTTCCACTTTAAATGGAATGGTGCTGTTTCTGTTTTTGGTCAAAATCATCAATGGCTCAAGAGGTTTTGCGAATTTGCTGTCTTTTTACCAGAATGGGCAGGAAAATTCAAAAATGGTAATCTTAATCAAGTAGTGCTATATAAGAAGGAATCCGAAAATACATGATTTAATTACATATATCTTTCATGTATAATGACTATTATTCAGATTATACATATGATATTTCTTCGAGAGAAATCCTATAGATAAGCGGGATAATACAAAAAAACGAGGTTAATACATGAGTGAAACAAGATTTGAGGATTATAATTTAAGCGATGAAATAAGAAGATCTTTAGAGGTATTAAAATATGAAGCTCCGACAGAGGTTCAAAGTAAAGTCATTCCTCTAGCATTGGCAAATCAAGATCTTGTTGTAAAATCTCAAACAGGCAGCGGTAAGACTGCGTCCTTTGGAATTCCTATTTGCGAACTGATTGAATGGGAAGAAAAAATGCCACAGGTCTTAATCCTTACACCAACCAGAGAACTGGCTGTTCAAGTTCGCGATGACATTACGAATATTGGCAGGTTTAAACGGATTAAAGCAATGGCCGTTTACGGAAAAGAACCGTTTACGAAACAAAAAGAAGAATTGAAACAAAAAAACCATGTAGTTGTTGGTACCCCAGGCCGTGTTATGGACCATATTGAAAGAGAAACCCTAGTTCTTGATAAAATTAAGTATCTAATTATAGATGAAGCTGATGAAATGCTTAATATGGGTTTTATCGATGAAGTAGAATCAATTATCAATGAACTTCCTTTAAACAGAGTAACCATGGTATTTTCGGCCACATTACCTAAGGATGTTGAAAAACTCTGCCATAAGTATATGGAAAATCCTATTAATGTTGAAATTGAGGCTGGCGGGATCACGACAGATACAATCGAACATCGTCTAATCGAAGTGAAGGAAGATGAAAAAATTTCACTCCTGAAAGACGTTACCGTCGTTGAAAATCCAGACAGCTGCCTTATTTTTTGCCGCACAAAAGAACATGTTGATACTGTCTATACCGAATTGGAGGAATCCAATTATTCTTGTGAAAGACTCCATGGAGGATTAGAACAGCAAGATCGGTTTGCTGTAATGGATGGGTTCAAAATGGGGAATTTCCGTTATTTAGTTGCCACCGACGTGGCGGCAAGAGGAATTGATATTGATAATGTGACACTTGTTATCAACTATGATGTTCCAATGGAAAAAGAGAGTTATGTCCACCGGACAGGACGAACCGGTCGCGCAGGAAATGAAGGAAAAGCGATTACGTTTGTGACACCTCATGAAGGAAAATTCGTTAAAGCTATTGAACGGTATATTGGCTTTGAAATTCCAATCATGGATGCACCTACGCCACATGATGTTGCTGGTAAAAAGCCTGCTTTCGAAGAAAAAATCAGCGGCAGACGAGTCGTAAGAAATAATAAAACCGCCAGAATTAACCAAGATATCATGAAACTTTATTTTAGCGGTGGAAAAAAGAAGAAACTTCGAGCAGTAGATTTTGTTGGAACGATTGCGAAAATTCCTGGAGTAACTGCCGATGATATTGGAATTATTACGATCCAGGATCAAATGTCCTATGTTGATATTCTAAATGGAAAAGGCTCGCTCGTTTTACAAGCCATGGAAAATACAACCATAAAAGGGAAGAAACTAAAAGTTAGTAAAGCCCTAAAATAATTATACATTGAATTTCAGTGCCTGACCCCCGACATTTTAAGCGTTACAGATGCCGGGGGTCAGGCACTATTTTTCGGTGAATTTATTCACTGATGTGTTTTTTGTTTATTCAATCTATTATTTTAGAAAAATTTCATTTACGAACATTCACGCAACTAGTTTATAATAAAAGGATGTCGAAAATAGGTAATAGGAGTCTTTTAATGGCTCTTAAGAAGATATAAGTAGGTGAGTACCATCAATATCATTGAAACAAGGGTAAGAGGGTTCATTAGCGATATTCAGCACCCTAAACAAAAAAAGAAAATCAATAGTAACGATTTAGAATTTCAGTTGCGCAAGTTAGTGGATGATTATTTTGAAATGGACGGCTATTCTTTGTTTTATCGAGCAATCGAAACATTGCAGGCGGAGGGACAGCTAATCCCTATTCAAAATAATCAATACAATGGTAAAACACCTGCTCTTGCCTTATATTACTGGGTCAATATAAAAGTACAGGCCGACAAATGGGATCGTCTTGAGATGATGAAATTAAGTGATCGGTTTGATTTTTCCTATTATGAGCGTCATCCCGAATGGCAGACGAAAGAAGAGTGGCAGCGAATCGAGAATTTATATAGTTTTCTAAAGTCCAGCCAGGAACGGGAAATCGTATCATTGGAAGAAAGAAGCCTAGAGCTCTTTGGCCATGAAAAATTCTTATTAGATAGTGAGCAATTTCCTGATGGAAAAGGCTTTTTAACAAGAATCGGAATATCTGAGGACCAACTTAAAATGGTGAAGTATGGGGAGCCATTTGTATTTTGGATGAAGCAAGGGAAAGAAATAAAAGATATTCAGAGAGTTCTGATTATCGAAAATCTATCGTTCTTTCATACTTCTATTAAATTATTGGAAGCCAATCAACTCGATTATGAGCCAGAACTCGTTATTTACGGGGAAGGCACGAAAATTGAGCAGAGCTTTTCCTTTTTCTTTCGAATGTTTCCGCCCAAATCCTATCTATTCTACTACGCAGGAGATCTTGATGCTGCAGGGTACGGAATCCTCATCAGGCTGATCGAAAAATACCCAGATTGCAGCATTCAGCCTGCCTTAAAAATTTATCGGAAAATGCTAGATTGTCGAGAACAAAAAAATGACCAGAAAATGGGGCAAACGCAAAACCTCAAATACCGTGATTTATTTTTTCAATGGTTTACAGATGAGGAGCAAGCATTATTACAGCAATTATGGCAGGAAAACAAGCGAATCCCACAAGAAGTATTAACGATTGAAACATGGAGGAGATGGACTTGAACGAATCATGGGAAGGTTTTGCCCAGCGGATGCAACGATTAAATCCACTGTTTGAGCTTGGCCGGGGAATGGAAGTAGGGGAGCTGAAGCCTTATGTCCAAACGATTCTCATGCAAGTGCTCCTGACCATCTTTTACCGGGAATTAAATGATGATGATCATCGGCGCAAATCAGATATCAAGTATATGGTAGAGGACACCATTAAGCAAATGAAGCTGCTGGCCGACGATAAGCAAATTGAACGGATTACAAGCGGGCTATTATATCAGGGGAAAGAAGAGTATAGTCAACCGTTTGAAGCCTTATATTACGATGAAATAAAACAATCATGGGAAACTCAGGTCTTCCGTTATGTCACGATGGATGAAATATATACGAATTTAGAGTTGGGCGGATCGATTGTTTATAAACTTACTGACGTCTCTCAGGAAATGATTTTTATGAGCAGAGAGATGGCCGAAGAATTCTCCATTACAATCGAACAGCTCTATAGTATGCAGCTAATTAAGAATGGTAATTTTAGAAAAGCTACCCGAAACCTCGATCACCTCATTTCACGCGTAAATCGCTTAATGGCAAAGGAATTCACTTTCCAAAAGGAAATGATAAATAATCCCAAAATCTTGCTGATGGAAGAAGAATGGCAAAGGGCCGACAATCGGGTTGAAATTGAAAAGCAATTTGAGGAAGAAAAAAATCACTTTCGGACTATTACTAGGATGATAGAGAAATCGAAACGAAGAAATGAAGAGGATCATCCTATCCAAAAGGAATTGTTCCTGCTCCAAGAAAAAATTGGCCATACTAGGCAGCTGCATGACCGCTTTGCCAAGCTAGTGATTCAAAATATCTCCTATGAGATGAAATTAAAAGCGGAAAATCCCTCCTTGTTTTGGGAAACGAGTCTGGTTTCATTTCGCGAACAGTTTTATGAAAATTGGTTAATGAAAGAAGGGGTCAAGAGTTTCGAGACGATTGAAAGAGTCCTTTCTCCCTTATTTTCACCGAAGAATGAATTTATTCTGCCGCTTGATTGGATCTGGGGCGAACAAGAATTTGATGAAAAACAACTAACGGATGCTGTAATCGAAGAAGAATCAGAAGAAAGCATTACTCGAGTGCGAGTGACGAACTGGGATTCTGTTGTTAAGGCATGGAGTTATGTTTTTCAGCATTTACAAACATACGGGGAGTTTTCATTAGCTGATTTATCCACTCTTCCATTAGAAGTACAGGATTTATGGTTTGAAGAATCGGAATCGATTGATTTATGGATGATGTTTGATAAAAAGCCGTTAAAGGTTCAAGTGCTGCATCGGAAAGAAGAAACATTAAGTGACGAGCGGGAAATTCTTCTTTATAAACTAATGCAGGAATATCCGCAATTTCAAGTGTTTGAAGGCTTGAAAATCTTTACCATGTTTGACCATCGGGCGAAGTCTTTTCTTTGGTATCAAACGAAAATTACCCCGTTTAAGATCTGTGTACTGGAGGAAAAAAGATGAATGCAGAATCTATTAAAAAAGCATCAGCCGTCTATTTTACTCTATTAAAAGAAAAAGTAATTGACGAAAATAGCGAACATTTCGAGACGTATTTTGATCCTGAAGTGAGACAGACCGTTCTTTTATTAGCAGACGAATCAGGTACATATATTATTGAATCGCCTAAACGAATCCATTTGGTTGTCCAGCCGACCGGCTCTATCTTTGCCACGAATTTTACGCATCTGAAAGATAAGCATAAGCAAATCGAATCGAAAAAGCACTTTCATCTTGTTAGTATTGTCATCATGGCTTTTTTAGCGGCGATTGACAGCAATCAGGCTGCTAAAATTCGTACGAAGCGGGAAGGAATCAGCTATTACGCATTAGAGCGTCTTGTCAACGATCTGATCATGAAATGGGATAGCATTCTTAAAGCGAAACCTGACTTCGGAGAAGAGGAAAGAATTGATATGAAGGATGTTGTGACAACCTGGAAATACATGGAGGTTGAAACGGATGATTATGGGGCTAAAAAAGGCAATAGACGAACCAGAATCGGTTTAATTGCAAGCAGCATGCGTTTATTAGAGACGGAGGGACTGATCGTCATTTTGGACCGGGATGATATTCCAAAGGCCATTCCGAAACAAGAGCTGTTTGAGCGAATTGAATACCTCTATCACGATTATGACCGTTATGAATTATTCAAAAAATTAATGACTTCGGAGGTGGGGGAGCATGCCGAAAATCCATCGAATTAGAATTGTAGGCCTGAAGTATGATGGCATGCAAAAGCAATATAAAGATACCACCTTTCACTTTCATAATAAAGAGACATCCACAAATGGCCTTATTGCGATGATGAATGGGGGCGGGAAAGGTGTATTTCTGCAAACCATCTTCCAAATACTTAAACCTGGAACTTCATGGGGAAAACAAAACAATCGTTATTATCAGCAGTTCTTTTTTAATAACAAAGAGCAATTTATTCCTTATACCTTTCATGTTCTCATCCAATGGGAATTGGACGGCTCAGACCGACGGCATCTGGTAACGGGAGGAATGTTCTCAGCCGAACAGCGGATTTCGATGAATGAAGAAAGTGGAAATGACCGCAAAACCTTGGAACAGGAAGCGAAGATTGTTCCTAATATTACGTTTTACACAAGGGAATTTGAACGGAAGGAAGAGGTATCCCTAGAGCATATTCCATTATTTGAAAATGATGAGGTGGCTGATACTGAAAGCCTGAAGGACTATTTAAAATGGAATGGCTATGATGTTTACCGAGATACAAAGAAACACTACCGCATTCTTGATACATACGGAATTAACCGTAAAGATTGGGATATTATGAAGGAGATTAACAAGGATGAAGGCGGCGTTGGCAAATACTTTGAAGGGGCCGAAGATGATCATTCCTTATTCCAAAAACGAATCATTCCTACGGTTAGCCAAGTGTTGCACAGGACAGAAGAGCAAAAGAACGATCTTGTCGAGATTTTCAAGAGTCAGGCAAGTATCGCGAAGGATTTGCCTATTCTGTTAAAAAGAGAGCAAGCACATAAGGAATTTTTAGAAGACATTGTCCCTTTTGAAGAGAACCTGGCTAGAGGTGCCGAACATAAAGACATTGTGCAAGCAAGTATAAAAGAAGGAAGACAACTGTTAGGTGCTTTGGAACATTTAAAGCAATCCGAAGAGGAAATGCTGCTTGTTTTAAAGGAAGACATTGAAAAATTAACGATAAGGCAAGCTGATTTACGCTATCAAAAAGACAATCTAGAATATGCAAAAGCTCACCGAGAGGTACTGGATTGGGAGAAGAAATTAGGAGAAGAAAAGGATAAGCATACTTCCTCACAAGCAATGGTTCAAGAAAAACAAGAACGAAAAGAACAGCTAGCCTTTCAGGTATTATTAAAGGAATGGAGTGAAAATGAACAAAGTATTCGCGCTCTTTCACAGCAGATTGCGACATTAGAACAAAATAGTGGCCTAGAGCAAGTGAATCAAAGAATGGATGAAATCAAAGAAGAAGCAGTAAAGCAATGGGATGAGTCTTATCTTTCCATTAAAGAAGCTGTTAAGCAGTATTTAGGCTATCAAAAGTTCCTAAAGAAAAAAGGAAACGACCTGTCGCAGCAGGAGAAACTAAAGACTAGTGAGATTGCCCGGCTTAGTACGGAAATTGATCTCCTATATACACAAATGCATACATTTGAGTCTAAGGAAGAAAACCTCATTAATGAATTTGGTGACCGGATATCCTATGATTTGAAGGGATTTATTGGGTTTCTTTCTAAACAAATTGAAAACAAAAAGGTTTCGATAGAAGAGTTACAAGCAAAAGATAAAGAATCTAGTGAAGTGCAAAACCAACTAGCCACTACTCATGGTACGCTTGTCCAATCGATTCAGTTTTCGGAAGAAAAATGTGAAAAATTAAAGGAAGCAAATGAGGAGCAAACACAAAAGGAAGTAAAACTATTGGATCGGCTTCGTGGATTGTTAGATGATGTCGCGGCACCGCTAACTCATGCGCTTCTTTCGAAATATGTCATCCAGATTGAAGACATACTCGGCAATAATAGGGAACAAGCTGAACAAATTAAAAAAGATCTTTGGGAAATACAACTCGATCATTCCTTAAATGATGAGCACTTCTGGATTCCGAATAAAGATGTGAAAGAATTAAAAGAATGGATTGATGAAAAGACTGGCATCGATGTGTTTTATGGAACGCAATTTCTCCAATCTTTAAGTAAAGAAGAGCTTGCGAATTACCTTGAATCCTATCCGCTCCTTCCATATGGATTAGTCGTTAGCGGGCAGCAATGGCAAAAAATTAATCAGCAGCTTCTTTCCGGAAGAATGTTCAAAAGTCCTGTTCCGATATTTTTACGTGAGGAAATGAACAGTGAAAATCACCAACCAACCTTTGTGATAATTAACGGAACAGAGAAAGAGCTATTAACGGATAAAAATCATTTTACCAACTGGAAAATTAATATTGCTAAGCAAATAGAAGAAAAGAAAGAAACACTTATTGAAATTGAAAAAACAGAAACTGCCTTGCGTCGTATACTAAAAGAAATGGATCGATTTTTATCTCACGAGCTTGCGGTGGATATTGAGAGAGAGCTTAATAAGGAACAGTATACTCTTCATTCTATGAAGACGAAGTTACAGGAAATCACAACACAGCAGCAAAAAGAAAAAGAATTACAGCTCCAGCTAAAAGAACAGATGGAGACGGCAAAAGAAAAAATCGAAACGCTGACAAGAGATGTAGAAACATTAACGGAATATGATCGCGAAAGGCTAATTCATCAAGAAAATAAACGTGTGAAATTAGAGAAAGAGAAACAAAAGGAAGCCGCGAGTTTAGCGCAGCAGGAAATAGGAAAAGAGCACCAACAGATCATTGACCTGCAAACCAAGTGGCATCAAACGTATTTAGAATGGAAGGTTACAACCGAGCAAACGATTAAAGAGATTGGCGTCTTTATTGAAACAGCGGTATTTCCTCCTGATGAAAAAGTAGAGCAGTGTGAAGACATTCCCCGGTTGTCAGCTCATTTATTAGAGGAGCTAAATGGCAGTATTGAAGAGTTAAAACTGCTCCAAAAATCAAAAGAAGAACAAGCAAGAGAATTGCTGGTTATTCAAGTAAAAAAAGAAACAGAACAAAAGCAGCAAAATAAATTAGAGAAAAAACTAGATACCTATAATAAGGAGTGGAAAGACGCTCCGGAACCAGATGAACCTATAAGCATATTAGAAAATATGCTGCAAACAGCCCAAAAGGAAGCGAAGACGGCGGAAAAAGAAGAACGGGAACAAGGAACGGCTGTAACCGTCGCAGAAACTTCTTTAAAGCATGCAATTGTTCAGCGTGATAAGTCAGGAAAGAAAGTGACCAAACATGAAAAGCTGCCTGAAGAATGGGAAGATCTTGACTTAGAAGTAAAGGGAGTAGAAATACAAGACCAAACGAAACAAACGCTAGAGGAAGTAAAGCAGGCTGAAAAGCGCCAAAAAGAAATAGACTCCAACATTGCGGGTTATGAAGGGGATTTGTTAACATTATCCGTGGTCCTTAAGGAGGAAGCGGCAGCCTTTACTGATATGGATGTAGAAAAAGTCAGGAGTCAAGGGAAAGCATGTATTATATCTTGGTGTGAAAAACATCAAGTGATTCAGGAAGAAGGCAAAGAGAAGCATGCGAAAATCGAACAATCCTTACGTAATGTAAAGCAGACGATTGAAGGAAAGGATTGGGAGATTCGTTTTAAAAATGAAGTATTAACAACATTAGACCATATGGATACAAGGCATTATTCGCATATACAAAGCATTGTTAAAAATATGAAGCGCTTCTCACAAGGTGGTTTGGAACAATTAGAACGTGACAAAGAACGGGCAGAAAAGGCTCAAAACTTCTGGGCCAGCCGAGCCAGCATGAAGGTAATGAGTATTTCAGAGGCGATTCGTTCGATGATTGCAAAAATGAAGCTGAAAAATGAACGAGGATCCTTCCCGCTTGTGCAGCTAAAAGAAGATATTTTACCTAAAAAGCCCGAAGATATCGAGCCGCTGTTGAAGCAGCATTTTGTCGCTGCCATCAACAAAATTACCAAACAATTTGATACAATTGATCCCAATAATCAAGCAGTAGACCAAGAAATAAAACAACTTATTAGTGATGAGCAAATTTTGTTTGTATCACTACGAAATCGATACCCAGAGCTTCTCGTCTATAACATGCGGACGGATAATGCCTTTATGTACGGAAAACCGCAAAGAGAGCACTACTCAACATGGCAGACCATTAATCAAGGCTCAAAGACGAAATCAGATGGCAGTGGAGGACAAAAGCTGTCTGCCCGAATGGTTATGATGATGATGCTATTGTCAGTTAAAAATGAGTCAGACCAAAGCTGGGTTCCGTTAGTCTGTGATAATCCGTTCGGACAAGCCGCATCAGCACATGTCCTCGACCCGATTTTCTCAGTCGCCGAAAAACTGAAGTTCCAATTTATCGTCGTCACTCCGCCCGAACTGGTGAAGACGGAAATCAGCCGAAGATTCGATGCCTATTATAAATTGGACTTCATTCGTGAAAAAGGAAAAGAAATTGTTTCCGACACCATTGTTCCGGCATATCGAATTTATCAGGGAACTGAAGCAACTCAGGTAAGATGAGATATTGAAAAATACTTTGAAACCATTTATAATTAGTAGAATATAACCAAGCAATCAATATCAATTGTTTCGTTTCATTTAATTTGTTATAATTAAGTGTTTTTAACATTCTTGAGGGGGAAAACCATTAATATGTCAGTAGAAATTGGCAGCAAAGTACAAGGTAAAGTAACAGGCATTACTAATTTCGGAGCTTTTGTAGAATTACCGGATGGATCAACAGGTCTTGTGCATATCAGCGAGGTAGCGGATAGCTATGTTAAAGATGTAAATGACCATCTTAAAATAGGCGACCAAGTTGAAGTAAAAGTAATTAGTATGAAGGACGGTAAAACTTCCTTGTCCATTAAAAAGGCAGTTGATAGACCCGAAGGACAAAGTCCATCTTATTCTCAACGCCCATCACGTCCGGGTGGTAGAGGGGATAATCGTTCCAAAGACTTTCGTTCAAAAGGTAATTTCAAACCAAAAGAAAGTTTTGAAGATAAAATGGCTAAATTTTTAAAGACTAGTGAAGAAAATTTGTCTACCCTAAAACGCAACAGTACTGCAAAACAGGGTGGTAGAGGTGGAAGACGCGGATAATTTGCTGCGATTTTTATCTTTCATCATATAGGTAAAGAGGCTGACCCAAAAGGTTGTTGAAAGACGACACTTTTGGGTCAGCTTTTTATTTGGCTTTTTTCTATATGAATGTTGCTTTTCGAATATCAAGTTAGAAGGAAATTCAGCAAGTAAATTTTAAAAAGGTATTATTAAGATCTCATATGTTACCTAAGCCAGGCTCTCCGCCTGGCTTTTTGGTGTGAATTCCCGCCTGTAAAATAGTTTGGAAAGTAAATCAGGTATTTTGGAAAGTATTTGGCCAGAAAGTGTAAGTAAAATCGTAAAAATGGAAAGTAACTGCCCCAATTGGAAAGTAACCACTACAAATCGGAAAGTATATCCAAATATATGGTAATCAACCCAAAAAGTTACCTTTTTCGGGAAAGTGAACCCGTTAATTTACGAAAACAGCTTTTTATTCTTATTTTAATGTGACAGGAACGAAGTAGATTCTGAGACTCAGCAGAAAAGTGCGGGAATTTGTAGAATATAGAGGAATTTTAGAAAATATAGAGAATTATTTAGTTTATTCGGAAAATTCCTAATAAAGAAGTGGGGTTGTATTAAATGTTTGTCTCAGAACAATTAGAAGAACATGTAAAGCTGCAGCCGGACAAGGTGATTACCGCTTATCAGGGCAGGGAGATGACCTACGCTCAATTGTACCAGCAGGCGAAAAATTTAGCCGGGTATTTCCAGGAGAAGGGCTATCAAAAGGATGACATCATTGCGGTCTATCTGCCCAACTCTGATTATTTTGTAATCTGTTATTATGCCTGCCAGCTGGGCGGATTTTCGGTCATGCCCGTCAATACCAAGTTAACTGCACCAGAAGTGGAGTATATTTTCAACCATTCTGAAGCGAAAGCGATCATTTATGATGTAAGGTATGAAGCCCAACTGAATCAGATTTCCTTAGAGCAGTTTAAGGACCGTTTAGCAGTAGGCGGCGAGGATACATTACTAGCAGTTTTAGCAGACGACAAAATCCCTTTTCAGCCTGTGAAGGTTGATGAGGATGATACAGCGGTTGTTTTTTACACATCCGGAACGACTGGCAAGCCCAAAGGGGTTATGTTATCAGCCGGAAATGTCCGTGCGGCTGCTCAAATTTGGTCAGATGTAATGGAAATAACAGCAGCTGACCGCATGCATATCGTGACCCCGCTGTTCCACTGTGCTGCGAGCCATTGTTTTACTGTTCCTACTATTTATAAGGGTGGTACAGTGGTAATTGAGGAGGCTTTTTCACCTGAACAAACCTTGAGGACAATGGAAAAAGAAAAGGTGACCATTTTCTTTGGAGTCCCGGCCATCTATAGTATTCTATTAAATACTCCTAAAATGGCAGAAACTGATTTATCTAGGCTACGTTTGTTCACGTACGGGGCGGCTCCTATGCCATATGAGCTGGTCCGTACGGTTAAGGAACGCTATCCTGATGTAAAAGTACAAAACTTATATGGCCAGACAGAAAATTCACCTGGAGCTACAACCTTAAAGGACCATTATGCACTGGACAAAGTCGGTTCTGTCGGCGAACCATTGCCAGGGCTTGAGGTGCAGGTGGTTGATGAGTTTGGCGAGACAGTACCAACGGGGGAAGTAGGGGAAATCGTTGTTAAAGGGCCGCTTGTGATGAAGGGATACTTGAAAAATGAAGAAGCCACACGGCAGGCTTTAAAAAATGGCTGGTTATACAGCGGAGATTTAGGCCGATTTGACCAGGATGGACTATTATATATCGTCGACCGAAAAAAGGATATGATTAACCGTGGCGGCGAAAACGTCTATCCCGTCGAGGTTGAAGAAGTCCTATATCAAATTCCGGAAATCTTGGAGGCAGCGGTTGTCGGCGTCCCGCATCCTATTTACGGTGAAGTCCCAAAAGCATTTGTGGTCCCTAAAGAAGGAAGGACACTTACAGAAGAAGACGTCCTCACCTACTGCAAAACAAAACTGGCTAAATACAAACTGCCCGTGGAACTAGACTTTCTTGACACATTACCACGAAACGCGAGTGGAAAAGTCCTGAAACACGTTTTACGGGGATAAGCATGGAGGAAGCAGAAAATGGTTTTCTGCTTCCTTTCTACTGTACTTAGCAATTATGGTCAATTGTTCGCCCAATTATATTATTTTACGAGAGTATGCCGTTCAATTATCTTTATTTGCTTTTTGAATGATAGATGTTTTGGCAATGAAAGGGAAGTTAAGCTAGCAATAATCGCAAGTGCAGCAGCCGTAATAAATGAATATAAATGAGTGCCAAAAGTATCGTATAACCAGCCGCCAAGAAATGAACCCAAGGCAGCTCCTATTTGATGTCCGAAGTATGCCCAGCCATTTAAGATGCCAAGTAAACGTGTTCCATAAAGATCACCTAAAATAGCTGTGGACATAGCAACAGACCCCGACCACACTAATCCGCCGCTAAATGCTACAATAAATAGCTGCCAATTCGTTGCTGCTAAAACTAAACCTAAAAACCCAAGGCCGCGAACAAAATACACTAAAAATAAAATATTTTTTCTAGGGAAACGATCTGCGATGTGACCTAAGACAAATGTACTGAACATGGCAACAATCCCAATTAATCCAACACCAAAAGAAGCAACCATTGGCTCAAAATGATGATCGATTAACATAGGTACCCCATGAGAACCTAAAAGATTCATCCCAAACCCGCAAGCGAATAAGCCTAGAACGATTTTCCAATAAGCATTTGTCTTTACAGCATATCTCACATTAATTTCTGGTAGTTCTTGTTTTTCCAGACTGCCGACAGGTCCTATCATGTCAGCCCCTTCTGGAACATTCTCTCTCATAATAAAAATGGCAGATGGAACAGTGATAAAGATGAATACACCTGCAAATATCAGAAGAGTGTGCTTCCACCCTACAAGGTGAATTAACCACGTTTCTAGAGGGGTCATAACGGCAATACCGGCCATTCCACCTGTTGCCAGATAAAAAAGTGCTTTACCTCGTTGCCTAACAAACCATTTACTGACAATAGGGGATAATGAGACATTGCTTAAAAAGGAAAGCCCAAGTGATAGAAAGACACCAAATGAAAGAAGAAAAGAAACAAGCTCTTTGCTGTTGACCGTCCACACGATTGATAAACAAACAATCGTTAATCCCGTTAAAATCATAAAACGCGTACTTAAAGTTTTCAAAAGAAGCCCCGCGATTGGCATTCCGATTCCATAAACAATCATCCCTATGGCAACAATGATCGAAAGCTCCGTTCGAGACAGATCTAAATCCTCCATAACTGGTTTAATAAAAGGGCCAATTCCCATCCGCATTCCATTCGAAAGCAAAACAATAATGGTCGCAGATAGAACAATATACCAACCATAATAAGGACGTTTGTTGTTATTCATGTTCAATACTTCTTTGTTTTTCGCTAAAGGAAGCGAGTAATGTTTGTTTTCTAGCCAATCCCATACCCTCCTGTTTCCCCTTCTCTATAGAAAAAATTATAATACGGTATAATTGATAAGAAAAATATATTTGTATTATTGTAGGTATAAGAATTTCTTATATCGTAAGGTGGTGTTTGAATGAATGGAGCTAAGACAGTTAACTTACTTCACCGAAGTGGCGAGACTAAATAATTTTACAAGAGCAGCCGAACGGCTAAAAATCGCTCAACCGGCTCTTTCACAACAGATAGGTAATTTGGAACAAGAACTTGGCGTGAAGCTCTTTAAACGAACTGGGCGAGGAGTGGCATTAACAGAGGCTGGGGAGCAATTCTTTATTGGCGCTGAAAAGACTTTAGCTGAAGCGCAAAAGGCTAAAGACTCAGTTAAAGAGGTCATAAACGATCCGCATGGCACCATTATGGTAGGGGCGCTAGAATCCCTAGTACAAACTAGGCTGCCAAAGTTGCTCGTAGAGTTTGGGAAAGAGTACCCTGGGATTAAAGTGTTTATAAGGGAGAACACGACTGAACCGCTGCTAGATGCTCTGAAAAAGGGAGAATTAGAGCTTGCCTTGGCCCACGGCTTGGATGTAAAATACTCACCGCATTTACTAAATTTAGTTACGATAAAGGGGATTTGCTCCAAACCATTATATCAAGATGAATTGGTTTTGGCCGTCGCCAACGGACACCCACTGGAAAAGAAAAAAACAATTTCCATTAATGAGCTTAGAGAAGAATCATTTGTATCCTTTAAAGCGGGGTCCGGAATTCGTTCGCAACTAATTGCGGCGTGCCTTAGAGAGGGGTTTGAGCCACTTATTGCATACGAGTGCGCCTCTCCACGAACTCTGGTGGCAGAGGGACTAGGAGTTTCCGTTCTCCCGCGTTTAATGGCGGAGTCCCCGGGACCTTCTATTTCTATTTTGAACTTGGACCCTCCTCTTTCACGCTGGGTTTCTATCTTTTACTGTGAGGGACGATATCTATCACCGTGCGCGAAGATTTTTTTGCGTTTTGTGGAGAACTACCTTGCTTCTGAAATGGAAGGCTGAGCATCCGGATTGAGGTAATGGCCGACATAAATTTTTTATAAAACCAATAATTAATATTCTATGGTTTAATACATTTTTTTGAAGCGACCAAAAATAATAAGCCCCAAATCAAAGGGGGCTTATTATTATTTAAATTATTCTAGACCAAATTGAGATTTATTCTGCAGCTTGTTGCCTTGGAACATTAACGAAACATTTGCTCCAATACTTCCTTTACCTGGATATGAGTACATGACGGTATGAAATTGTGTACCCTTTTCTCCAGATTCTGAAATAATTTCTCCTTCACCACCGACGATGGCAATTACCTCTTCTAGTGTCATACCGTTTTGGATTTTGTTGAACTGATCTATTGAAATTTCAACTCCTGATCCTCCACCTAAACCAAACTGTGCCTTATTGATTAATTTCCCACCTTGGAACATCATACTAGCACTTGACATAAATCCATCTGTTTCGAATTCATACATGACTGTGTGGAATTGAGTACCTTTTTCACCGGATTCAGATAGAAGTTTTCCTTCTGCTCCAACTACTTTTACAACTTCCTCATATGTCATGCCGTCTTTAATTTGTTCAAATTTTTCTTTAGTTAGGACACCTTCTTTTGCAGCAGGTTTTTCTTCTTTTTTTGTTGATTCGGCTGGCTTACTAGTTTCTGCAGGTTTACTTGATGTAGTTTCCTTATTTGTGTTTGTGGAAGCAGTGTCATCTCCACCACCAGAAGCAATCGCCCCGATTATTCCTAAAATAACTAAAGCAATTACTCCTAAACAACCAAACTTAAAAATCTTTTTCATACTAAAATTTCCCCCTTATTTCTAATTATGGAAAAATTATAGCATGATAAAATATTCGTAGAGTAACCAAAAATGGTAATTCTATGACAAATTAAATTTATTGGATAAGAAAATACAAAATCAAAAAGAACAGATTCATTTCAAAAGCAAAAACAACAGTTTTTTTAGTTAAAAATGGGTACGGTTCCGGTTTATCTTTTTGTACAAAAGTTATTCAATGATAATTAAATTGCGCATTCAAAAAAATCATAATTCAGAATATCTACGATGGAATTGTTAGATGTAGATTCTGATACATCATATTTTTCATTGAGTTCATCATAAAAGCGCTGACTAAATTTATTTAGCAAAATGTCATAAAAGTAGGCGATTGGATTTATGACTGATTTAGTGAATTTTAATTTCGAATGAGCTGTTTAAAGGCTTCAATGGCTACATCAAGCATCTGCTCTGTGTTGTTTTCGCTTAGATATTTATAGGCAGCAATTTGTGTCATATGCCAGAATTCCTCAATGGTCTTGGCATCAGAATAAAAGTACTTTACTAGCTCGACAAACTCATTTGGAACATGATTGCCAACATAGCTATGATCTAATTCCAACGGTTCTTCTTTACGTTTATTAATCTTTTGATCTTTTTCTGTTTTAAAAAGATTACTAGTTTCTATTGGCTGGCTCATTTTTTCCGGTTTAGGTGGTTCATTTGCAGGAAAACGATTAAAAACATATAAGTTGCTAGTCTGTGAGCCGTTTTTTCTCTCTGTTTCGTATACGGTGATGATCCCGAATTCCTTTGCTTTTAAAACCATCCGTTTAAAGGTAGACCGGGATATGCCATTTTCGTGGTATTCCTCGTTTATGGCCTTCAGAATGGTTCCAATTTTGGCATTGCAGACACCAGAAATCTTGGCGGCAAAGCGGACGAGACGCTTTAAGCCTACGATTTCGCCTTTGGAGAAGTCGGCCTTGTGCTTAAGCAGCCACTGTTCGAAATGGTGATTAAATTCGGCGAGACTAGTAAATTGAGAAAACTCTTCAAAGTGTTCAATACTGGCTGATTTTAAACTCATTTGGATGCGCCGCCCTTTATGATCTGTTTAGTAGGCCAGTTCCTCGTTAACACACACGGTTCTGGTACATTTAAGATATCGGGTTTGGCAGAATGAGTCGAATTCACTCATTTCCAATTTGGAGCAAATTTAGGTAGGAAAATGCAATTTTCGGCTCCAAATTGGAAATGAGAAGGCCAATTTCACGATTTTCGTACCGATTTAATAGTTTTTAAGTTTGGGGAGGAAAATCCCAGGTGGGAGGGGAAATGGAACAAGAAGAAAACAGTGGTTGGAAGAGTTTAACAATATTCAGGGTGCTGAGACTAAACTTTTATATTAACATGTGCGTAAACGAAAAAAGGCTAAGCCGAGTCCAAAACAAACACTTTGCTGTACCATAGTTCAGGTGTTATCAAATTGTGCAATAGAAATAACCGCATATCAATACCGATGCCCGTTATAAATGCTGTTAATAACCCCTAAAACTCTGGTCTTTGTCTTTTAAAAAAAGAATTACCACATATCAGTATTAAAGCTATTATGATTTCCCAACTTTCAACAGTAAGCCCCACATTTTTGGACAATCCCACTAAAAGTGCATCAAAAGGATCTTTTTGTATACATTTTTTTCAGTCCTTTTACAAAGAAATTTTGTTGCAAATGCAACAAAGATAGGTTAAATTTAATCTATAATATTTTTATTGCATTTGCAACAAAAAAATAACGCACTAAGGAGTTAATAATGAAGGAAATTCTTCGTGAAATCGGTATGATTGCTAGGGCGTTAGATTCGATCAGTAATATAGAATTTAAAGAATATGACCTTACAAAAGGGCAATATTTGTACCTAGTGCGAATATGTGAAAATCCAGGAATCATTCAAGAAAAGTTAGCTGAGATGACAAAAGTAGATCGAACAACTGCAGCCCGTGCGATAAAAAAACTTGAAATGAATGGTTTTATAGAAAAGAAAGACGATCAACATAACAAAAAAATTAAAAAACTCTTTCCAACAGAGAAAGGGAAAAATGTTTATCCTTTTATAAGACGTGAAAATGATTATTCCAACACCGTTGCATTAGAGGGGTTTTCCGAAAGTGAAGTAGAAACCATTTTCAATCTTCTTCAAAGAGTAAGAAAAAATGTAGAAAAAGACTGGGAATTTGTCAAAAAGGGAAATAAGAGAATTTATTGAAGGAGCGAAATATAAAAATGACTATAAATATAAAGAAATGCACCCTTGAAGATTTACACACCCTTCAAGAAATTAGTTCTGAAACATTTAACGAGACATTTAAGGATCAGAATTCACCCGAAAATATGATTGCCTATTTGGAAAGGGCATTTAACTTAAAGCAATTAGAAAAAGAATTATCTAATCTTTCTTCGCAATTCTTTTTCGTTTATTTTAATAATGACTTGGCTGGATATTTAAAGGTCAATATCAATGATGCTCAGTCCGAAGAAATGGGTGAGGAATCGCTTGAAGTTGAAAGGATTTACATAAAGAAAGAATACCAAAAACATGGGCTTGGTAAATACCTCCTAAATAAAGCGCTGGAATTTGCCATGGAGCGTAATAAAAAGAAAATCTGGCTGGGTGTATGGGAAAAGAATGAAAATGCCATTGCTTTTTATAAGAAAATGGGGTTTGTTCAAACGGGGGCACACTCTTTTTATATGGGGGATGAAGAACAAACGGACTTTATTATGACCAAAAAACTCGTATAAAAGGTGGGTATTTTGTATATTCCGAAATATTTTTAGGTCTGATGCTGAACTTCCTTTTTCTGTTATAATGGCTTGTAGACAAATCGATAAAAGGAAGTGTTTTCTTACTTCTTGAATATTTTAAAAAAACATGGAGGCTCATTATGAATTGGATTATGACCCTTCTCGCTGTTATAGCAGGTATATCTATAGGTACTCAAGCGGGAATTAATGGAGGTTTAGGAAAGAAAATCGGGGTAATTGAAGGTGCTTTTGTTTCGTTTGCTATTGGTACATTAATCTTATTAGTGTGTACTATTTTTCTAGGTAAGGGGAACCTTTTAAACGTGTTCTCAGTTCCAAAATGGCAATTAACAGGCGGATTGTTAGGAGCTATATATGTGCTGGTTATGGTATTAGCTGTACCAAAAATCGGAGTGGCTACAACCATTGTATCCGTTATATTAGGCCAAGTATTGATAAGTGGAGTAATTGATCATTTCGGTCTTTTTGGAGGAAAACAAATTCCTTTTGATTGGCAAAGGGGTATTGCTGCTATTTTACTAGGAGTTTCATTATTCCTTATGTACAAAAAATAACGATTTTCTTAACAATCATATTCTTTTATTTCATCATCTTTTCTGTGCTCTTTTTTATATGGCAGAGGTCTTTCTGTTTAATTGAAGATTCACAGTTTGATAAAATTAGAGATAGCTTTTAATAAGGAGAGCGGACTATTCCTATTGGAGTCTACTCTCCTTATTTGGGTTGTTTATAAATTGGATAAAGAATCAAATTTATTATTTTTCCTTTACAATCAAGGCCGAAATCCAGCCTTCGACTCCGTTTGCGGTTTCAACCTTTAGCCACTTAATTCCTTTTGAATCCACTTGTTCTTCATTCAAAAAGCGGATGATTTCTCCATTTGTAATCGTGTAAAGACGTGCTGCGGTCAGTGTGGGAGCTTCCCTAATATTTCCGCCTTCTTTATATTGCTTATTTAAAATAAATTCTTTTTGAACAGGGGAAGCCACGGTTGTTTGTACGGGCATATGTTCTTGGTTTAACCAAGCTTCAGCTTTCTTCCATTTTTCTGTATACCACTTATTTGGAATGCTGATGATTGCCACTGTCAGCAAAATTACTAATGTGGTGGCAGAGTAGAAGGTCCATCTTTTCAACCTTGTCCTATTCCTTTTCCGTTTCATGAAAAGCTGAATGATTTTGTTGAAAAAACCTTCGAGCAAGGCAAACATTCCTTCAATGATCTCAATCCAAACAGGTATGCCAGCTTCTCCTGCTTCTCTCTGTCTTCTTTGCATCGTGCAAACGAATGTCATGATTGGATAAGAAATGAGATATAGCATTTTTTTCAACAAACGGGCCAACAAGTTTAAAAAAGGCGGAACAAGGTACAACAACATCAGCCTTACGAGCTGCAGTAGAACAAAGAGAACCAAAAAAATACGCAACCATTCCGGCAGGGCAGAGATAGGTGACCAAATCCAAAACAGCTGTTTTAAAATGGATTCCACAATCGCTAATCTCCTTTATTTAGATAGGATTGAAGTTCTTTCCTTGGACTATCAATCTGTTTTTTTCTATTGCTGTTTTCCAGATTAACAGGGAGATAGGGGAACAGTTTTTTTAGCTTGGCCAATCTTTGTTCTGCCTCAAACTGGTTAATAGAGTGATCGTTGATCAAGTTTAAAAGTTGTTTGTTTACCTCATATTTAAAGGATCGATTTTGACTAAACTCGGATTCCACTAACCGTTTTGCCATTTCATTCTTTTCTCCAAGCTTCCCTGCCGTGATAAAATCACCTGCTTGAAGGGCTTCTTTAATGGAGGCCGAAATCCGGCGAGCTTCCTCTAAGTCGAGAGCCTCTTGATAGGCAGATAGTTCTGCGTTCCGGTCTAAATCTGCAATCGCCTCATCATGGTGCTGGTCGCGAATACCTTGCCGGATCAAAACTCTAACATTTCTAACCACAATCCCAGCCTCTCTTAACACCTTGACCAATCTTGATGTTTGAAAAAATTCTTCAATATGCCGGGCAAAACTCAAATCCTCTTCAATCGGATAAAATCTTGCTTCCGATTCCACCCAGAAGGGCAGATTGTTGTTAAAAATGTCACCAATTTCTCCTGCATTTTGTTGAACTAACAATTCTGGGTGTTCAACGGCAATATCGATAGATAAATTGACAGAAAAGCTTCTGCCTCTAGTTGCCGAAGGGATTTCCTCATTGTAGGTGAAGGTTTGCTGCTGCATATTGACGGTATAAACTCTTTTATATTTGCCAATCCGCAATTCACTCCGTGTCAAACGCTCTCCATTTTTAACTGCAAAGTGTTCGTTGTCATTATTAACATAAACAAAGGCATAAGACATAGACGACGCCGGCGGTTTTTCCAAAAAGCTAAATTTCACGTCCTTAATGTCTTCAATAAAATTCATTAGGCTACTCCCTCCCGGTTAAGGTCACTTATACTTGTCTACATTCTATGCAGAAAATCAGCAGAAAAGCCCCTCTATCTTTGTTATAGGAAAAAGGTACCCCATACCTTTTTAAGCCAGGTATCATGATATTATTTTGTCAAAAAATATCCACACATTTTGCAAGAGCACCATGACCGCATTCTTCATTAAACACTAAATATTAAGTAAAGGATTTTTTTTGTAGGAAGGACAGTGTTTGATGATGGCAAGGTATCGAATGGTTCGTACAGACTTTTGGTCCAATCCAATTGTTTTGGAAGAGATGACCCCGGAGGACAGGTATTTTTATCTCTATCTCCTTACCAATCCACAAACCACACAAATTGGAATCTATAAAATTACGAAAAAACGAATGGCTTTTGATTTAGGCTATTCGATTGAGACGGTTCATTCCTTAATGGAACGATTCATCGAACATCATAAATTGATTCGTTACAATCCTGAAACGAGGGAGCTCGCGATTAAATACTGGGGGAAAGATAACCTGCATAAGGCTGGCAAGCCGGTCATGGACTGTATTTTTTCCGAATTAAAGAAGGTCGAGGATTCAACGCTTATTTATTATGTTTCGGAATCCATACAAAGAGAGGAAATCCGCAGCCTCTATGAATCTTTTTGTAAACAAGACGAGATGCCTTTTCTCAATGAAGTTAGCGATCTGGATGAAAATGATACATATATCGATGAGGAATACGAGGCGATAGACGATACGTTCACGCATCGTTATACGATAGGTGGGCAAAAAGAAAAAGAAAAAGAAAAAGAAAATAAAAAAGAAAAACAAAAACAAAAACAAAAAGCTTTCCATCTCACTCCACATACAGAGAATAATCAAAAAACAGATGATGTCAAAGAAATTATTGAGTTTTGGGACGCTAATGGATTTGGTTATACGAACGTGAGTGCAAAAAAGCAGTTGTTGTCGTTGTTGGATGATTCTTAAATTTGGTTAAATGCTCATTATTAATCTTAACGTTGTAGACAGGTATATCTATTATGATCAGAAATATAATTTAAAGAGAATTTACACTATATAAGACTTGTTAAATAAAAAATACGTTCAAATTGAATTCCCACAGGCAAGTAAAGAAAAAGATATCAATGATTGAGAGAGAATTGATTTGATGTAAAGCCCCCATCGTCCACTAAGAGAGGGGATTTTACACGGCAATTTTTTGCCGCTAGTTAAACAAAATTTAGCGTTTTTTAGAAAGGGGGGGATGCCCAGAAGTTGTTACAATGCTCAAAAAGTCTTTACCAAGGGAGGCATAATAATGGAAAAGTTAACTCCATGGAAAATAGGGACTTTAGGTCTTCAGCATGTTTTGGCCATGTATGCTGGGGCCGTTATCGTTCCCCTTATTGTTGGACCTGCGGTAGGCATGACACCGGAGCAATTGTCTTTCCTTATTTCCATCGATTTGTTCACCTGCGGAATTGCCTCATTACTTCAAGTAGTAGGAGGAAAGTATTTTGGAATTAAGCTTCCAGTTATATTAGGTTGTACTTTTACGGCAGTTGGACCGATGATTGCCATTGGAAAACTTCAGGGCATAACCGCAATTTATGGTGCCATCATCGTCTCCGGGATCATTGCCATGATACTTGCTCAATTCATGAGTAAAGTAATGAGGTATTTTCCGCCTGTCGTAACAGGATCTGTTGTAACAATTATTGGGATTTCACTCATTCCTGTGGCGATGAACAACGTAGCAGGAGGAGTAGGGGCACCGGATTTTGGGAACCTAAGAAATTTATTACTGGCGGCATTGACCCTAGTCCTCATTATCGTTATGAACCGCTACCTTTCAGGCTACATGAGAGCTGTTTCTGTTCTAATTTCCATGATTTTAGGTACTCTGGTTGCGATGGGGATGGGAATGGTGAATTTATCATCAGTTAGCCAGGCTTCCTGGTTTCACATGGTCCAGCCGTTTTACTTCGGGATTCCCACTTTCCATGTAACCGCCATCTTAACGATGATTCTCGTCGCCATCGTAAGCATGATTGAATCAACAGGTGTATTTTTGGCATTGGGGGATGTTTGCGAGAAGAAACTGGAATCGTCTGACATCAAAAAAGGATTGCGGGCAGAAGGTTTGGCTAGTTTTATAGGAGGAATTTTTAACGCTTTTCCATACACGACATTTTCCCAAAATGTGGGGTTGGTCGCCCTTACGAGAATAAAAACTCGCAATGTCGTCATTGCCGCTGGTGTGATTCTGATGATATTAGGATTGGTTCCAAAAGTGGCAGCGCTTACAATGATCATCCCAAATCCTGTTCTTGGAGGAGCAATGATTGCGATGTTTGGTATGGTTATTTCTTCTGGTATCAAAATGCTTTCCCGTGTCGATTTCCAAAAAAATGAAAATCTGCTGATTATAGCGATTTCGGTAGGAATTGGCCTGGGAGCCGCAGTTATCCCTGATGCATTTGCTAAATTGCCCGAGGGTTTGCGTTTGCTTTTCCAAAACGGGATAGTAATAGGAAGTATTACCGCTATTGTGCTTAACCTATTTTTAAATAAAAGGGAAGAACAAATGAATAATGATATATTAGAAGATCTTAAATCGGATCATTCGGCAGACGCAAGTATTTAATCATACATCGATTCTAAGGATCACTGTTTACTTTAAGTGATCCTTTTAAAGATTCGCAAATAAAAATTGCAGAATTGCAATTAAAGGGTGAATTCGCAAATAAAAAGGGGAGTTTCGCAAATAAATCACTTAAACTCGCAAATATATTATTAAAAATCGCAAATAAATTTGGGGGACTCGCTCACCTGATTTAGGTTCGCAAATAAAAAGGGGAGTTTCGCAAATAAATCGCTCGAAATAGCAATTATACTATTAAAAATCGCAAAAAAAGTCTGAAAATACTCTAAAATTTCTCGAAGGAGGTGAACAATATAGAAGCTATCATCCTAGCAGCTGGATATTCCAGCAGGGCGAATGCCTATAAAATGACTCTGCCGCTCGGGCATATGACCGTATTGGAGCAAACGATTTCTAAATTTGAAGGAATAATCAGCAGGGCTATCATCGTAGCGGGGTTTCAGGCGGAAATTATCCAGGAGGAAATAGCAAAAATCAGCAGTAAAAATGCCTATTCATTCGAGATGAAGTTTGTTTATAATGAAAACTTTACTCAGGGGATGTTTAGTTCTATCCAAAAGGGCTGCCATGAAGTGAATGACCCAACCCTCTTATTAACTCCAGGAGATTGTCCGCTTGTTAAGAAAGAGACCGTTCAGCTAATCGCAAAACACAAAGGGGATGTAGTTATTCCCAGCTTTAATTATAAAGGTGGTCACCCTATTAAATTATCAAGTGATGTGAAACAGAAAGTTCTTGATACCGATCCAACAAGCAATTTACGGATGGTCCTCGCCAATTACGATAAGAATTATCTGAATGTAGATGATCCGGGTGTTTTAATGGATGTCGATACGCCGGAGGATTACCAAGAAGCCATGGATTATTTTAAAACTAAAATGGCTTATACAACGTAATGGGGGCAAAAATGAATCATAAAATATCATTCTTATTTATAAAATTGTAGGAAGAGGTTTCTATTAATAAATAATGAGTCGAAGGGTGTTGTTGTATGTAATGAGTCTCAAAGACATAAGCACCGCAGTGCCCAAAAAGGACCATAGTGGTAAAGTGTCGGGCCAGTTGGCTTATATTAGTGACGTGAAAGTGGAAAATATGGTTTATGGTGTTTTGGTTCGTTCGCCCATTTCTTATGGAAAAATCAAATCCATTCAATTGCCAAACTTTCCTGAAGGGTATGAAGCGGTTGGGGCAGAGCAGGTCCCTGGTCCGAATGTTGTGAAAATCATTCAAGAAGATCAGCCCATTTTTGCCAATGAGTGGGTTAATTATATTGGGGAACCGATTCTTATGCTCGTTGGAAAAGAGCTGGATATCCTGTACCGTTTGCTAAATGAAGTGAAGATTGAATTTGAAGAACATCAGGCTATTTACACATTGGATGATGCCATCCGGCAAAAATCAGCACCCGGGGTTACAATGGCAAGCTATGAATTTGGAGAAAGCTTAGAGGTCATTTCCGCGATTGAGCAGGGAGCGTACAAAATCATTGAAGAGGAGTATGCTACGGGTTATCAGGAGCATGTCTACCTTGAGCCGCAAGGAATGCTAGGTATCTATAAGGAAGATGAAATTATCGTCCAGGGCTCGATGCAATGCCTTTATTATATAAAAAATGCGTTGATAAGCGCTTTAGCCTGCGGTGATGATGAAGTCAGAGTGGTTCAAAGCCCTACCGGCGGAGGTTTTGGCGGCAAAGAAGAATTTCCTTCGATGATGGCGTGTCACGTCGCGGTTGCTGCAAATGCCGTCAAGAAATCGGTGATGCTCGTGTTCGACCGCTCTGAAGATATGGTGGTAACGACGAAAAGGCATCCGGCCAAATTTAAATATCGAACGGCTATTGATGAAGAAGGAAATATTTTGAGCATGTGTGTGGATGTCTTTCTTGATGGAGGAGCAAATGCTGGCTTAAGCTCAGTCGTGCTGCAGCGTGCCTTATTAAACAGCGCTGGCGTTTATAAAATTCCACATTTTCATGCAAAAGGGTACGTCTTAAAGACCCATACCGTTCCAAATGGGGCCTTCAGAGGGTTTGGAGCTCCGCAAAGTTTTGCAGGAATCGAAAGTCATATGGGCCATCTTAGTAAACTAGCAAACATCGAACCACTTGAATATAAACGAAAATACCTCGTCAAACAAGGAGACCCCACCATTACCAAAGGCCAATTCCGCGACCCAATCTTAATGGAAGACATGATTGAGGATTTGCTTAATGCGTCAGATTTTAAAAAGAAAAAAGGGGAGTTCCAGCGTTTCAATCAACAAAATCTGCGCTATAAAAAAGGCATCGGAACTTCGCTGTTCCTCCACGGCTGTGGATTTACAGGCAGCGGCGAAAGAGATCATATTAAAGCAACAGTCAAGCTGGTTAAATCAAAGGACGACAAAGTTATACTAAAAATCTCCAATTCTGATATGGGACAAGGAATTTATACGACGTTGAGTAAAATTGTCGCCCAAGCACTTGACCTCCCGTTCGATAGAGTTTTGTACCCTGATCCCGATACAAAGGAGGTACCCGACTCCGGTCCGACGGTAGCTTCCCGGACGACGATGATTGTCGGAAAGCTGCTTGAACGCGCCGCAAAGAAACTGAAGGCGCAGTGGCAACCAGGGGTGGAACAGGAAGTAGTAGAGAACTATGTTCACCGTGAAATGATTCCGTGGGATGAGAAAACCTTCACGGGAGATGCCTACCCGGCTTATTCGTGGGGCGTCAATATCGTTGAAGTAGAAGTGGATACGTTAACAGGAAATGTAAAGCTGGAAAAAGTATACGGCAGTTATGAAGTGGGTAAAGCCATTGATAACCGGATTTTGAAAGGCCAAATTGACGGCGGCTTGGCGCAAGGGTTAGCGTACGGGTATTTAGAAAAGATGACGTCAAAGCAAGGAAGAATCCAACAAAAAAGCATTTCGGATTATGGCCCTCCGACTTCAATGGACGTGGTTTCAATCCAAAGCAAGGTCTTTGATAATCCTTATGCGGATGGTCCATACGGGGCGAAGGGTGCAGGAGAATTGACGTTAATCGGCGGCGCTCCAGCGGTTCAAGCGGCGATTGAGGATGCACTGCAAACGTCCTTTCGGCAAATTCCGATCACACCGGAAGTCATTATCGAAAGTCTATGAATGAGAGCGGGTGAGCATGGTTGATAAAATTTACGCTTAATGGAAGATTGGTAGAAACGGATGCCCCTCCCACAGCAAGATTACTAGATTTTATTAGGGATGAGTTTGCGTTAATCGGAACAAAGGAAGGCTGCGGCGAAGGAGAATGCGGAGCCTGCAGCGTGTTTGTCAATAATCTTCTGCAAAACAGCTGCCTTATTCCAATTGGTTCGATTGATGGAGCCGATATTGTAACGATAGAAGGGATCATGGAATCGGAACAATTTAAGATTTTGGATGAGAGCTATTCCAGTGCCGGAGGCGTGCAATGCGGTTACTGCATTCCTGGGATGGTCATGGCCAGTGCCGCATTATTATCCAAAAACCCTCATCCTTCGGAGGCTGAAATTCGGGAAGGGATTTCCGGAAATCTGTGCCGGTGTACCGGCTACAATATGATTGTGGATGCGATCAACCTAGCAGCGAAAAAAGGGGACGGCTTATGGCAGAAAAAATAACCGCATATCGCTTCGATCGTTTAGACCAAACGTTGAGCCAATTGAATAAAGAAACCTGTACTATCATTGCCGGAGGTACCGATGTCATGGTCCTTCACAAAAGCCGGAGGGGAGTCCCTCCGAAAATCCCGAACCCAGTTATTTTTATTGATCATCTATCTGAACTAAAGCGGGTCTATCAAAATCAAAAGGATCTTCACATCGGTGCCTGCTGTACCTATAGTGAATTACTTGAGGAACCGGTAATCCCGCTTCCCTTAAAGAACGCAATAAAAACGATTGCAGCACCTGCGATTCGAAATAGAGGGACGTTGGGAGGAAATATTTGTAACGCTTCTCCGGCCGGTGACACACTGCCACTGTTATATGTGTACAATGCCAAGCTTTTGCTGCGTTCCGTAAATGGCGATCGGGTCGTTGCGATTAGTGATTTTATTCAAGGGGTCCGAAGAGTTGGGCGTCAACATAATGAAATTTTGGCTGAAATTATCTTGCCGTCCGTGCTCGAAGAAGGTTCACATGTTGTGTTTGAGAAGGTCGGCAACCGCAACGCAGATGCCATTGCTAAAGTAGGGTTTGCAGGACTTATCCGGGTCAATGATTCTCGAGTCGAGGATGTCCGCTTTGCATTTGGAGCGGTCGGACCAACGATGGTCCGTTCTCTTGATATTGAGAAGAAGCTGCTTGGAAAAACCATACCATTAGCAGATACAGACATCGCTGAGGTTGTCGCAGCCTTCGATAAGATCATTCGGCCAATCGATGATCAGCGCTCGACAGCTATCTATAGAAAAAAAGTAGCTTTAAATCTATTACGTTATTTTCTTAGTTTGAAGCAATATCAACTGAATTAATTTTTCAAAAGAGTATTCGGAAGCAGTTAAAGGTCGAATGCGACTGGAACCATGATTTTTTAAAGAGTTCGGTCGCGTAGAAAAGTCGTATGCGACTGAGGCAAAGAATTTTTCCATTCCATTCGTCGTTTAGAAAAGCAAAAAGGAATTCTTTTTCGGTTTTACATTAATTAGGGAAAAACAATAATCTTTTAAAAAATAGCCTTTCAATAAAGGGGGGAGCTACTCATGCTACTGATGGAAAAAGTGGCCTTGCTGAACCGTCAAAACGATACCTTTGCACTTGCTATGATAATTGAATCAAAGGGCTCGACTCCCAGGCATGTTGGAAAAATGATTGTATACCGTGATGGTTCGATTGAAGGTACTGTCGGAGGGGGATTGGCCGAACACTACATTATTGAGGAGAGTGTAAAGGCGCTAGAAAAGGGTCAATCGAAAATCGTTGAATACAAATTGAACAGACATGCAAAAGATGGAATTCAAATGAGCTGCGGCGGCACGTTGCGAGTGTTTATTGAAATCTATAAAAGCAGGCCTGAACTCATTTTGGCGGGAGCTGGTCATCTGGCGCATGCGCTGGCAACGCTTGCTGACTTCCTTGAAATTCCTTACAGCGTAGTCGATGACCGGGTCGGTTATGCGACAAAGGAACGCTTTCCTAATGCAACCAACATCTTTGTACATGAGAATATTGGAGAGGCTTTGCGCCAAGCAAGCCCAAATGAAAAGTCTTATGTGGTAATAGTAACAAAAGATGGTGATGATATTGTATTAAATACGGCACTAAAATATCCGATTGCCTATGTTGGCATGGTCGCCAGCAAGCGTAAAACCATTACCATACTTCAAAAACTAAAAAATGAAGGGGTCAGCGAAGAACTTTTGGAGCAGGTCCATTCTCCGATTGGATTGGATATTAGCTCGGAAACAACACAAGAAATTGCCATCAGTATTATTGGGGAGATTATCAAAGTGAGCAAGGAAACGAAGACTATGAAAGTAAAACAATTAAATAGATAGCATATAATGACAGAAAGTTGATGTTATTGCCTGTAAGAAATTGCTGTGTATAATGTCCTCGTAATTAAATATTGGAGAAAGATGAAAAGACGCCTCCTGTATAACTAGCTAACAGTTATACGGGAGGCGTCTTTTTATTAAAACTTCCACAAAAAATTTTGATCAGTTTATTGCTTAAATGTCGGTAACAATAAACATTCATAATATTTTTTATTCAAAAAGGGGTTTAAGGAAACATTTTAAAAAAATAGTAATAATTTTATGACTATTTAGTTTATTATACACATGGTAAAATAAATAAAAAAATTAATATGTTAGCGCTTTAATAGAATCTCAGAGATTGGAGAGTTTTCAATGAGACTCAAAGGTTATAAGAATTTGCTGGAGATAATAAATAAAAGAACTGACATAGAAGAATATTTAATGCAGAATCCACATAAGGTTCTGAAAAACCCTATACAACAACCTTTCTCGCATGAAGTTAAGTTAGGCGATAACAACGTGAAAATTATTATGGACCAAGACGAGGAAGGAACCATAACATCTCATCCTAATAATGAGGTAAAAACCAATAAGTTTGCAATAAGGAGAAAAACGAAATACATACCTATTTTAAAACACAAACATGAATATATTGAAATTGTATATGTTTTAGAAGGAAGTTTTATTCAAAAAATAAACGGAAGACAGATCGTTATGAATAAAGGGGATTTATGTATTTTAGATAAAAATGTCGTACATAGTTCATTACCTTTAAGTGATTCTGACGTGGTTGTGAATATTATCTTGATACCGGAATTTTTCGATGGAATTTTTATGCATTTATTGTGCGATGACAACTATATTTCTAACTTTATAATTAATAGTCTTTACTCCAAGAGTAAGGCACAAAATTACTTAATTCACCATGTAAAAGAAGATTCTTTCATTAAATTAATATTAGAGAATCTTCTCCTAGAATATTATTCAACTGAAATTAAATCTTCTGCCGCTATTAACGGTTATCTCCTAATTCTTTTTACAGAACTATCTAGAGAAATAACTTATAGTATTGGAGAACATATAAAGGATGAACAACTTAAGATAAAGGAAAAAATTTTAAGTTACATTAGAAATAAATATAAAAATACAAATCTTAAAGAAATGGCCGATCATTTTCATTTCCATCCAAGTTATCTGAGTAGTCTTGTTAAAAAAGAATTTGGTAAAAATTTAAAGGATATACTTACGGATGTTCGAATGTCAGAAGCAAGTAATTTACTTAAAAATACAGATATGACAATTGAAAATATTGTATTTGAAGTAGGATATACAAACTATAGTTACTTTTATAAAGTTTTTAAGAAAACATACGGTATGACTCCGAATCAATACAAAACAAACTTAAAAAGTAAAGGTCAAGATGGAAATCAGAGTTAAAAATGGGAGTTATCTATGACTATAAAAAATTCAGGTGATAAATTATGGCATGTTATTATGACGCCACTAGGGTCAGCGTCGTCTAATGTGCACTTTTTTCTGTTTATGTCATTCTTTATGGTATTCGCTACTGAAGCCTTAAAAATGAATCCAGTAATAACAGGGATAATTTTAACACTATCTAGACTTTTTAATGCGTTTATGGATCCAATTGTGGGAACATTCATTGACAAGACTGAAACAAAATTCGGAAAGTTTAGACCGGTTTTATTTAGTGGATCAATTATCATGAATATTAGTTTAATCATGTTATTCCAAGTGTCTTTTATCATTCCAGATAACTTTCAAATTTTTTGGATTATCTTTTTTTATGCTATTTGGGATATAGGTTATTCTATGATGTCAACCGTTAATAAATCTGTACTTGCGGTCATAACTAGGAATCCTAAACAGAGACCTGTTTCCGGTATTGCTGGAGGAGTATATAGCACATTATTAAATACTGCATTATTAGTAAGTATAGTTCCAGTGATTAATATGTATGGTGGTTTTGGAGCCGAGTTAGGCTGGAAGTGGGTTTCTACATTTGCCGTAATTTTAAATCTAATATTACTTGGTTTAGCATTATTGGCAATATCTGCAAAGGATAAACCTGATTTTTTTAGATTAGGAGATCACAGAAAAGAAAAGTTCAAGTTGAAAGATTACTTGGAAATTGTAAAAAATAACAGACCTCTACAAATGCTAATGATTTCTGCGTCCTCAAACAAGTTAGCCGATACTGTTGATAGTGCAGCATTGATTTATTTCTATATGTATGCAGTTCAAAATGTTAGCTTGCAGCCAATGGTTAGTGGCTATTCTACGTTAGTTACATTGGTTGGTGCCTTTTTCGCTGGAGGAATTGCCATCAATTTTGGGTTAAGAAAGGCTTTTGTCTTAGGTGCTTGGATTAATTTAATTTTTTCGGTCTCATTACTGCTTTTCCGCCCTTTCGATGTAGTTCCAGTCTTTATTCTTCTAATGTCTTTTAACACGCTTTTTAGACGAATGACTGCACAAAATGTTGATCCAATGATAGCAGATATTGTTGACTACCATACTTTTAAAACCGGAAGATTTATGCCTGGAATGATTGCTTCTTCATTCTCCTTTATCGATAAAGTCATCAGTTCCTTTGCAGGTTCTATTGTAGGACTGCTAATGGGGCTTGCGGGCTACCACGCAAATGTACAGCCAACCACTGAGCTTTTTTGGACCTCCTTATTAATTTATTTTGGATTTCCGATATTAGGGGATATTATCAGTATTATTGCTATGAAATTCTATTATATTGATAAGGCTGTCTATGAACAAATATATGTAGATTCATGTGACAATATTGCTACTGCGCTTAAACTAGAAACAAAGTAACAGAGAGCTAAATGAAACTCAAAAAATGGTATGTGAAAAAAGAACTTTCATAGAAAAGAACTCCCGCTGGTGTGGTGGGAGTTTTTTAGTTCCTTATACAAAAATGTTAATGGAAAAAATCTACACCTTAAAAAAACATATAATCCCATAAAAAATCAACATTACTTAATTTTTATTCAATTTGTAAAATTAGGAGAAGTAAGCGTTTTACGAAGATAAGGAGGTGTTTTTATTATCAAATTGTATAACATACTGAAAGTGATTTAACAGAGAGAAAAATAGAAAGGGAGAGAGAAATGTCTTTAATTGCGAATAATTTTAAAAAATCGGCGTTATTTATGCTAATTGTCTTATTAGTATTTACGCTCGTTTTACCAAGTGTTAGCGCTGAGCAAGGAGAAAAAAGGGTTTTAAAAGACACAGTAGTCAATACAGGTAGAATCGTTGAAAATATTGATAAAGATTGGACATTCCATAAAGGTGCTCAAGGTGCTGAGGAAAATTTTAGTGCAATTAATTTTAATGATAGTAGTAGGCAAAAGATAAGCCTTCCTCATACCTGGAACGTAGAGGATGGTAGTGGAATTAATGAAAATTACAAAGGTGATGGATGGTACAGAAAGGATTTGAATATTCCTAATACTTATAAAGGCAAAAAAGTATTCTTACAATTTGAAGCTGCAAACAAAGAGGCAGAAGTATTTGTTAATGGTAAGTCTGTATATACCAATATAGGCGGCTATGCAGCTTTTACAGTTGATATTACGGACTATGTAAACTTTGGACAAGAAAATATAGTCGCTGTAAGAGTAAACAATGAAGTAAAAGATGCGGCCCCATTAGCAGGGGACTTCACTTTTTGGGGTGGTATTTACAGAAGTGTAAATCTTTTAGTTACGGATAAAACCCATATTGATGTAGAAGATGATGGTTCAAGCGGTGTATATGTTACCATTCCAAATGATAAATCAATCGAGAAAAACGCTGAAGTAACACTTTCAGTACCAGTTTTTGTAAACAGTGATGATGCTGCAAGTATATCTAACTCTATAGAAGTAAGAGCTGAAATAAAAGATGCAGAGGGCAAAGTCAAAGCAATAACAGAATTGAAGGTTGATGGGAAAAAGTTAAAATCTGCAGATGTGTCAGGAGACATTGCTAATTACACTGGTAAAATGATTGTAAATAACCCACATCTTTGGAATGGAACTAAAGATCCTTACCAATATACTGTTGAAGTTAAGGTTACAAGAAAAGGCGATGTAATTGACCAGGTAAAAGAAAAAGTAGGGTTCCGGTATTTCTCCGTGGATCCTGATAAAGGATTTTTCCTTAATGGTAAAAGTTATCCTCTCCATGGCGTTGACCTCCACCAGGATAGAGAGGGTTATGGTAATGCAGTACCATATGAAGTCAGAGCAGAGGATTTTCAATTTATTAAGGAAATTGGAGCAAATACATTACGATTGGCTCACTATCAACATTCACAGTATGATTACAATAAAGCCGATGAGATGGGGCTGGTAGTTTGGGCTGAAATTCCATTAGTAAACTCAATGACTCCAACAAAAGAATTTTCAGACAACGCAGAAAAGCAATTGACTGAGCTGATTAAGCAGAACTATAACCATCCTTCAATAGTAACATGGGGTCTCGAAAACGAATTTGGAGGAAGCGGTTCTTATATAAATAACTCTAGTCTAACTCCAGATGAGCAATATGCTAAGGCAACTGAATTGATTAACCGTTTGGCAACAAAGGCGGAAGAACTAGATCCAAACAGACCGACTACTCAAGCTATTCAGGGAAATTCATCATTTTTGGGTACTGAAGCTTACTCAAAAATTTTACAAAAATCTTTGGCATGGAATGAAAGTGCAGGTGTGGATATAGCCTCCTTTAACACCTATTTTGGCTGGTACTATAATAAAGCAGGTGATTTAGCCCAATATCTTGACAATCTACATGAGAAGTATCCAAATATACCACTAGGTATATCCGAGTATGGTGGGGGCGCAAACCCTTATCAGCATCAATTGATAGATGAAGCTTTTATCAACAAATGGGATCGAGCAGCTTCCCGTGGACCATGGCAGCCAGAGGAATTTCAAAATTATCTACATGAAAATGCATGGAACATCATTAGTCAGCGCCCTTATTTATGGGCAACTCATGTCTGGAATATGTTTGATTTTGGCGTTGCCGGTAAAAATGAGGCCTCAACTCCAGGTATTAACACCAAGGGTCTCGTTTCTTATGACCGAAAAGTTAAAAAGGATGCATTCTATTTCTATAAAGCACAATGGAATAAAGAAGACAAATTTGTATATATCACAAGTAGAAGATATGCCGATAGAAAAGAAAGCATTACCCCGGTAAAGGTTTATTCAAACCTAAATGAAGTTACTTTAACGGTGAATGGAAAGGATTACGGTAAAGGAAGATTGCAACAGCCAGGTGTATTTGTGTGGGATAATGTAGAACTAAAAGAAAATGATAATGAAGTGATTACATCAGCTAAAAAAGCAGATGGAACTAAAGTAACAGATACTGTTACCAATTGGAAGGTTATAGAATAACTATCCAATATTAATTTGAAGACGTCATTCCCTGACGTCTTCTCCTTGTAGATAATTTTATAGATAAAATAATAAACGTAATAATTAATTTGTTGTGTTCCTTCTACAAAAAATAACCGCCGTCGGTTCGACGGCGGTTACTTTTTTACACTTACTTCGCTGCTAATTGACCTTTCTTAAGCTCTGCCGACTTAAGATCGTAGCGGTCTGCATTCATTACTTTAACCCAAGCAGAGATAAAGTCATTCACAAACTTTTCCTTGTTATCATCTTGAGCATAAACTTCAGCGATAGCACGTAGAACGGAGTTTGATCCAAACACTAGGTCCACTCTAGTAGCAGTACGAACTACTTCACCTGTTTGGCGATCACGTCCTTCATAGACGTTGGCTCCTACAGGCTTCCACTGCACTCCCATATCAAGCAAGTTAACAAAGAAGTCATTCGTGAGTTGGCCTACACGATCAGTGAATACACCGTGCTGTGTACCGCCGTAGTTTGTGCCCAGAACGCGCAAACCGCCGATAAGAACAGTCATTTCTGGTGCAGTAAGGTTTAGTAGTTGTGCCTTGTCTACTAGTAGCTCTTCTGGACTTACAGTGAAATGTCCCTTCTGATAGTTGCGGAAACCATCAGAGATAGGCTCTAGGACTCCAAAGCTTTCTACGTCAGTTTGCTCTTGTGTTGCATCGCCGCGTCCAGGAGCAAATGGAACCGTTACATCAAAGCCTGCATCTTGTGCAGCCTTTTCGATTGCAGCACTACCGCCTAATACAATCAAATCGGCCAAGCTGACTGGCTTATCTAACTCCTTTTGAATGCCTTCAAGTACTTGCAGCACTTGTGCAAGTTGTTCCGGCTGATTCACTTCCCAATCCTTCTGTGGAGCAAGACGTATACGTGCACCATTAGCACCGCCGCGATGATCTGAGCCACGGTAAGTACTAGCAGAAGCCCAAGCAGTTGTTACTAGCTTGCTGATTGTAAGTCCTGAGTCTAAAATTTTTGCTTTAATCTCAGCTACATCAGCATCTGTTAAATCATAATTGCCAGCAGGTACAGGATCTTGCCAGATAAGTTCTTCTTCTGGAACTTCCGGGCCTAGATATCTTGAAGCAGGACCCATGTCACGGTGTGTTAGTTTGAACCATGCACGGGCAAATGCATCTGCAAACTCTGCTGGATTCTCATGGAAACGACGAGAAATTTTTTCATAGATTGGATCATAACGCAATGCCATATCTGAAGTGAACATTACTGTCGGTACACGCTTTGATGAATCCTCTGCATCTGGAGCAAGGTGTTCCTCGGCAGGATCTACAGCAAGCCACTGATAGGCACCGGCAGGACTCTTTGTAAGCCACCATGTATATCCAAAC
Source organism: Neobacillus sp. PVCKKU3 (assembly GCF_058323225.1). Taxonomy (NCBI): domain Bacteria; kingdom Bacillati; phylum Bacillota; class Bacilli; order Caryophanales; family Bacillaceae; genus Neobacillus; species Neobacillus sp. PVCKKU3. The sequence goes on along the minus strand of NZ_JBLVQN010000047.1, from coordinate 12,729 downwards.
AATAGATCAAAGTAACCATTATCCCACTGGGTTGGGGTAGCAGTCCATGAACCTTCAAGACCGCTTGTGATGGTGTCACGGCCTTTACCGCTGCCGTATGTACTTAACCAGCCTAAGCCTTGTGCTTCAATAGGAGCAGCTTCTGGTTCTGGACCAACATGTGAAGCATCGCCTGCACCATGTGCCTTACCAAAAGTATGACCGCCAGCAATTAGTGCTACTGTTTCTTCGTCGTTCATTCCCATACGGGCAAAGGTTTCACGAATGTCCTTGGCACTTGCAAGCGGATCTGGTTTGCCGTTTGGACCTTCTGGGTTAACATAGATTAGACCCATCTGAACGGCAGCAAGAGGATTCTCAAGCTCACGTTCGCCTGTGTAACGATTATCACCTAGCCATTCCTTTTCATTACCCCAATAGATGTCTTCTTCTGGATGCCAAATGTCTGCGCGGCCGCCTCCAAAACCGAATGTCTTGCCGCCCATTGATTCAATCGCGACATTACCTGCCAGAATCATCAAGTCGCCCCAAGAGATCTTGTTCCCATACTTCTGCTTAATAGGCCATAGGAGGCGACGTGCTTTATCAAGGTTACCGTTGTCAGGCCAGCTGTTAAGTGGAGCGAAACGCTGGTTGCCAGTGCCGCCGCCGCCACGGCCGTCACCAGTACGATAAGAACCTGCAGAGTGCCAAGCCATACGGATAAAGAATGGACCATAATGTCCATAGTCAGCAGGCCACCAATCTTGACTGTCTGTCATTAGAGTCTGAAGATCCTGCTTAAGAGCAGCGTAGTCTAATTTATTAAATTCTTCTACATAATCGAAGTTTTCACCCATAGGGTTAGATTTTCTGTCATGCTGATGGAGAATATTCAAGTTTAACGCGTTTGGCCACCAGTCTCGAGTTGACGTACCACTTGATTTGACACTTGTAGCACCACCGTGAAACGGGCATCCCTGGATAGATCCTTTGTTATTAGCATCCATGTTATTAATCTCTCCTTCTGTAATAAAATAAAGGTATTATAATTATATATCTAGTATTAAACTAGAATTATAATAATTATTATGTAATCATTATAATAAATTATGAATGAAATTGAAAGCAAATAATAAATAAAATTGAAAGAAAATTTTGAAATAATTTGAAGATATAAGTCTAGTAAAGAGGAAAAATATATTTTAGTAACAAGAAACCTATCATAATTTTGAAAAGGAGTACTAAATACTGAAATTTCAAAGGTAATTTAAGTAAATCTAATTTGATTTGTGAAATTCATGACAAAGAGGAAAAATTAAATGTTTGAGAAATACTAAATCATGATCCAGGGCACCCGGATTATTATATTAAGCTGTTCAAAAAAAAGTAGAGGAGAATGAAAATCATAATTGTAAATGAGAATGTAAAAGAGCTCTTAGAAGAATTATTGCAGTGATAATTGCATTGAATATATGAAATTATATATTTTCCTATATTACCATTATAATGAAATAGAATGATATTAGGCAAGTCAAAGCATTGAAAAAGCACCGAACGAAATTGAACGGTGCTTTTTCATTATTATACTGTGGCTTTTGCTTCTTTTGCCATGTTGTTCTTTACAAACACTGCTACCACCAAAATGATCGCCATCGCAATTGGAACAACTAAATGAAGTGAATCTGGAATTAAGATGTGGAACTTTTCTAATCCTTTATCTTCAACCATCATTTTACCGGCAGCATAGGTTAATAATCCTGCACCTGCATAAACGATGATTGGATATCTCTCCATTAAGCTCGTTAATAATTTGCTGCCAAAAATAATGATTGGGATTGAGATGGCAATACCAACAGCAATCGGCAGAATTCCTTCCGCAACGCTTGATAACGCGATCACATTATCTATAGACATGGCGAAATCGGCAATTGCAATCGTTTTGATTGCACCCCAAACTTTATCTGATGGTTTTATATTCGGGTCATCTTCTTCTTTTTGTGCGATTAAATTGTAGCTGATCCGTAACAGGATTAAACCGCCCACTAATTGAACAAACGGTAAATCTAAAAACTGAATTAACACTGTTGCTGCAACAATCCTTAACACAATAGCCATTAATGTCCCGCCGAAAATGGCTCGATTTCTCAAATGAGATGGCACTTTGCTGGCAGCTAATGCGATAACTACTGCATTATCACCTGATAACAAAATATCGATTCCTATTAAACTTAAAATTTGTAGAACTGTCATGTCTTTTGATTCCCCCGTGTTTATGTATATTTTTTGAACTTCTATGATATTGGTATATCATATCTTTTTGGATTTAGGTAGAAAACATTATGAACTAAATATGGAAGTGTTTTTCCAATTTTATTTTATAAACAACGATTAAACAAAAAAATAACCCTGCAGCAGCTGGGTTATTCTTTGTTTCATGTAACGATTTCAAAAACACTACCTTGGTTAAAATCAGTGACTTTCATAGAGCCATTAACCCCTAAATATAGTCTGGTTTGGTCCAGATTCGTTCCCAAACTAACATAGTAGGCAGATTGAGGACCAAAATTATAATCGGTTTCAATAACGCTAAAATCATTTAGTTTACCATCTGTTCTTACCCTGGTATATGCTAAAACTCCTCTAACCGGAGGTTGAGATTCTGGCCCTCGGGCAAGGTCGGTAAACACGACGCTTCCCGTTAAATTGGGGATGGCATTTCCCATATAGGGCTGGACTCCCGTCAAAGAAGTCCCTCCAAACTTATCAGGGCGGGGATCTTTATGATAATAACTAGTTAAAGGTGGGAGACGTCTTACTGAGGTTTTAACTGCTTCATCGTAATAAGCAATTGTTTTCTCGTCCAGGTCCGGATTTCCAGAGCAGCCCGTTATAATAGAAGTAGGAAAAGCACCTTCCCAGCCTCGCCAGCCAAAGTTAATAAATCCGTCTTGGTCTGGTTCGGTGTTTCTTAAAGCAGTTTGAACAAGTTGAGTAACCGGTATTGGTTTATAATAAACGAATGTAAAAATCGACTCTGCCAGGTCCTGCCCGACATTTCCTACATATTTGATATATTGATTATAAAACCTTTGAAATTGAATGCCTGGTATATTGCGAACCCCTTTGGCAATAACAGTAAGTGTTTCCTGAATAGATGCGGGAAGTTCATCAAAACGTGTGACTACAGGTGGATTATCGATAAATGTATTCTTAACTACGTCAATTTCCATGATTTTTCCGGCTATTTCCATATTATTCTGGCTTAAATTAAATGGGTCATAGCCCGCTCCGCCATCTCCGGTTGTTAAAACTAGTTTTCCTGTTTCAGGTGAAAAGTTTAAGCTATTGACGCCATTATGATTGAAAAATGGTCTTCTTACGTTAAGTAATGTCCGTCGTTTTTGAGGCTGCCTATTTGATTGTACAATCCATTCTTCGACTGTATCAATATGATCATATTGAGTTTCTCTATTGATCCACTTGAGGTTTAAGGTTGCGGGATCACATGGGTTAGGACTAAAATGTTTAGAAAGAGCCCCTGGACCTTGTGTTTCAGCAACTGAATAGTGTAGATAAAACAGACCGTTATAAAAAAATTGCGGATGAAAAGCAAGCCCCAGCAAACCCCGTTCATCATAGCCGCCTCTAGAAGCACCTAGTTTTATAATTCTTGAGCGAATATCTAAAAAAGTCCTTATAGCACCGTTTCCTATGTAAAAGATTTCTCCTACTTGGGTTGCAATAAATAAGCTTTCCATTGAGTCACCCGGGAGCATAGCTGTTTTCAAAACAGTGGGTAAATTGATTTTACTTACAATCGGCTGTAAACGAATCTTAACTTTTTTCACCCAAATATACACTCCTTTCTGATTGTTCCTTTTATAAAAATATGATTAGAGTGTTTCTGATAGTACCAATTAAGGCTCGGGAATCAGATAAGGATAGTTCCATTTACCTCGTAAGAGCCTGCTTCTGGTGCCAAAATTTTTGAAATGCTAAAAAATCATAAGTGAGTAAAAGGTTTCCTGAAACTGAATCATATTATTTCTTAAATAAGAAATGCATTTTAAGTCTATAATTTTAAGTAATGAAAGGAACTTTTAAGGAGGCATACAAATTGGAGGAATTTGATAAAGGGATCGTCCCATTACCCGAGTCATTTTATGAACAGCCTACTCTTGAACTGGCAAAGGCTTTGCTCGGATGCCTTCTAGTAAAAGAAACGAATGAAGGTATTGCGGCCGGATATATTGTAGAAACTGAAGCTTACATGGGTCCTGGTGATAGGGCTGCGCATAGCTATAACAACAGACGCACTCCGAGAACAGAGGTGATGTTCCAACGCTCCGGCCTTGCCTATACGTATCTAATGCATACACACTGCCTTTTCAATATAGTCAGCGGAGGTGAAGAAAAACCTGAAGCAGTTTTGATTCGTGCATTGGAACCTATTTATGGCATCGGGCTTATGATAAAGAGGCGAGGCATTGAAGATCAGTCCAAACTGACAAACGGACCCGGAAAACTTACAAAATCATTAGGAATTTCAATGGAGGACTATGGCCGTCCGCTAACGATTCCCCCTTTATATGTGGCTCAAGGGTTCTGCCCGGAAAGTATATCAGCTGGAAAGAGGATTGGCATAGAAAATTCTGGCGATGCTAAGGACTATCCTTGGCGCTTCTGGGTTACTAAAAATAAGTATGTTTCAAGGCATCAATCGGCTATGCATGTATTCTGTAACTCTATAAACGTATGAGAACTCGGGATGCCAGATCTGGTCGGTTCGCTACATTTCAAACGGTCCCGCCCAACTTGATTAAAATCGAGTGAGAATCCCAAGCGCATATCCATAGATCTGCGTTACACAAAACTAAAAAAGGGCTTGCAAGAATCCTACAAGGCCCGAATTTTTCTGAGAATTGATTTGTATGGTTCGCCCAGCTGAGTATAAACTTTTCTTGAAGTACGCACAAAAGCAGGGTAATCAATATCTGTCTCCGTGAGGATATGCATTCCATTTTGATGGGCTATTTGCAAATAAATCGGATTATTTCTTCTTAAAAAGTTCCTTTCAAAGTCACGAGCAATTCTTGCGGCATCGAAGATTTTTATCTTTAAATCGAAAGAAAAGTGGTCATATTTTCCTTTGTTCATTACAAATAAAGCAGGATTGTAAATGTGTCCAGTCAACGTTAATTCACGCTGAACCTCGTAGAACCTATTGGGAACAATGTTTCCTAAAGAATTTTCCTGGCCATCCACGGTTCCATTCTTTAAAGCATCATAAAGCTGAGGATAAGGGACAGAAACAGGGATCGCACCCCAATCGCGAAATAGTGTGCGGTGAATTTGATTGTCCATGGTCCTGATTTTCAGCCCACGTAGATTCTCCGGTTCAATAATGGGTGTCTTAGCCGTCGTAATATGGAGATATCCGTTTTCCCACCAGGCCAAATTTTTTAACCCAACGAGGTCAATTTCTTCATTTACAAAATCACCAATTTCACCATCCAGTACCCGGTAGGCATGTTCATGGCTTCGAAATAAATAAGGAAAATCGAACGCATTCACTATAGGTACAAGATTTCCTAAACTGCTCGAAGACGTAATGCCGATATCGTATTCTCCTGTCTGCACCGCACGAATTAATTCAATGCCACTTAGGTTAAGGCCAGAAATTATTCTTACTTTTATTTGTCCATTTGTCATTCTATCTAAGGTTTGTTTGAACACCTTGGCCCCCTGATCGTAAGCTGAACCAGGAGGGTTCAAATGGCCGATGGTGATTTGCATAGAGTCACTCTCCTTAAAATTAATAGATTTCTAATTGGCAGTTGTCTGGGATTTCTCTTACAGGTATTATTTTTATCTTAGAGAATGAACGAGGTTGAATTGGATTGCAACCTTGATTGGAACAACAGTTCTTTTTTTCTTCTTTGACATAATTCCTTCATCTCCTTCATTACAAGATATTCATGAAGGGGGACAAGGGTTCGGTTGATAATCGAGGGAATATTAATTTAAATTAGTAAGGCAAGCCCCAGAACCGGTCTATTAGTACCAAATTAGGGCTGACCAAAAAAGGCTTGCTGACCGCCTTTTTTTGACCTCTGTTGAGATTTTTTTCTGGACATGAATATTCTATATTACGCTCCAGTCAAATCTTTCGAAAGGGTGATATTGTTGGCAAAAAAATCAAACAACAACAAAAAGCAGAACAATGCAACATCTAAAAATAACAATAACAAAAATAATAATTCCAAAAAATCAAACCAAAAGAATAAGAATAAATGAATGATAAATGCTTTTATTTTAAAAAGAATAGAAGAGGGTGCTTGTTTAATGGGCTCTTTTCTACAATATTTACGAAAACAACAAATAAATATTTAGAATGATAGCTTGGCAGGAGATGGATTTCTCCTGCCGTTTTTTTGATTTAAGAATATTAAGAGTCTTGAAATTTGCAAGATATCCCAGCATTTAAAAATCAGCGAGGAATATTAAGATATTTATCCGAAAATTCGAATGTTAGGACATCTCTGTTAATAAAGTAATGGTAACGGGCGAAAAGCTTTTTAGAACCGAGAGTTTCATATAGAAGGTTAAGTAATGGCACCGCCATTTGCTTTTACAATAAAAGGAGGGATTAAATGCTGCACATTGTAGCCTGTATTAAACAAGTACCTGACACCAAAATTATCAAGATGAATCCAAAAACAAACACGATGGACCGGAGGACGGCGCCTGCAATCTTGAATCCGTATGATGCCCATGCGGTTGAAGAGGCGGTTCGTATAAAGAATAGGTATGGAGGACACGTTTCCGTTGTGACAATGGGGCCGCCTCCCGCGGTTAACGCGATTAAAACGTGCATTGAAATAGGCGCTGATGAAGGTTATTTAATCACGGACCGCCGGTTTGCTGGTGCGGATACGTTGGCAACGAGTTATGCCGTAACAAAGGCGATTGAAAAAATTTCAAAAACGAAGCCAGTAGATCTGATTATTTGCGGAAAAATGTCCATCGATGGAGATACCGGGCAAGTCGGACCTGGAATAGCAAGAAGGCTTGATATTCCACCGCTGACTTCTGTGAACAAGGTAGAGGAAATCAATCAAGAAGAAGGATATGCCATTGTCCATCGCAAGTTGGAGGATGGCTATGAAGTCGTGAAGTCGACCTTGCCGTGCTTGTTTTCTGTTGAGAAAACAATCAATGAAGTGCCGTACTCTCCGCTTCCAAACATGCTAAAGGCTGCTAGATACAAGCCGCATATCTGGTCGGTTGATGACTTGGAAGATGTAGATATTAAGCAGCTTGGTTTGAAGGGATCGCCAACAATTGTCTCCAAAGTATGGGCGCCGCAAAAACCATCTGGGGGAACGTTATTTGAAGGTAACCCAACGGCACAAGTAGAGCAATTGCTCTCTGTCCTTTTTGAAAAGAAAGAACTCTTTGAAACAAAGGAGGGGCTGTAATTGGATTTCCAAGATTACAAAGGTGTTTGGGTATTCATAGAACAAAAAGATGGAGCGGTTGCCTCCGTATCCCTTGAACTTTTGGGTGCCGGAAGAAAGCTGGCAGACAAACGGGGAGTAGAATTAGCGGGTATTTTAATTGGAGAAAATGTTAAGCATTTAACAAACACAGTATTTGAATACGGGGCAGATACCGTGTATGTCTATGACCAACCGATCTTTAAACATTACCGGACAGAATCTTATATGAAGGCACTGCTGGAATGCAGCGATAAACATAAACCAGAAATTATCCTGTTTGGCGCCACGTCGACCGGAAAAGATCTGGCAAGCGCGGTAGCCACCGACCTGCCGACAGGTTTGACGGCGGATACGACGGAACTCGATGTGGAAGAGGAAACAGGGTTGCTATTGGCGAGCAGGCCAGCTTTCGGCGGAAATATCATGGCAACCATTCTTTGTAAAAAATACCGGCCGCAAATGGCGACGGTTCGCTCCAAAGTCATGAAGGCGCTGCCTCCACAGCCAGGGAGAACAGGTAAGATAGTGGAAGAGACCATAGCTTTAAAGGAAGAAGATATCCGGACAAAAGTCTTGGAGATTGTTAAGGCAACGGTAAAGAAAGTAAGAATCGACGAAGCGGATATCATTGTTGCGGGCGGAAAAGGGTTAGGTAGTTACGAAGGATTTCAGTTAATCCACCAATTGGCGGAAACGCTAGGAGGCGCGGTTGGTGCCAGCCGCGATGTAGTAGAAGCGGGATGGATTGACCACGCCCATCAAGTCGGGCAAACCGGTGTGACGGTCACGCCAAAGATTTATTTTGCGATTGGAATTTCCGGTGCGATTCAACATATCGTCGGAATGAAAAATTCCGGGTTAATCATTGCCATCAATAAGGACAAAGAAGCCCCGATTTTCCAGAACTGTCATTACGGAATTGTCGGCGACGCCTTTGAAATCGTTCCAATCCTAATCGAACAATTTAAACAGGCTTTATCAAAAGAGAAGGTAACCAACACTAGTGGATGAAACACGGGGACGGTTCTCATGCATCATTTTTTTGATGCACGAGAACCGTCCCTTTGCTTTATTCCAATAGGCTTATATTTGAAAGCAAAATTGAATACTTTAAAGAAAGGAGGATTTATTTGTAATATGGCTCTTCTAGAAATAGAAAAGGGGATATTGATATGAAAAAGATGATTGTCTTCTTTGCCTTCGTCATTTTGTTTGGAAACCTTGCAGGTTGCGGTATACAAATCGGAAACAATAACGCCGAAAATAACAACAGCAAGAACAATAGCACCGCAAACCATAATGATAAGAACAATAATGGTACTTCCGACAATAATAAGGGTAATAAAGAATCAACGACAAATTCAGAAACCATTAAAGATTATTATCCAATGAAGAAAAATATTCGATATATATATGAAGGAACAGGAAACGAATTTGCCTCTTATGATGTTTACAACGATTATATTTCTGAAGAAAAAGTTCAACAAAGAATCGATAATGGCGGTACTGTTATGGTCAATGTATTGGAACTTAAGGATGGCAAGCTTACTAAAGTCTTCTCAAGAGGAGAAACCTACTACAGAGAAAATCTATTAAAAGCTAGTAATGATGAAAAAGAAGTCATTTTGATGACCCCATTAACAAAAGGGACTACTTGGACATTAAAGGATGGACGAGTGAGAACAATCACGAATACGGCAGTAGATATTACAACGCCAACAGGGAACTATAAAGCAATCGAAGTTACCACAAAAAATACAAAAGATAAAACCATTGATTACTATTCTAAAAACGTTGGTTTAGTTAAATCTATTTTTGTATCTGGCGGTACTGAAATATCCTCCACACTAACTAAAATGGAGGAAAATGTGCCATTGGTTCAGAACATCAACTTTTTTTACCCGAATATTGATGACGGAAAGCTCTATATTAAAAGCAAGCAAATAAAGTTTTATACCAATGACATTACGAGGAAAGTTTTGGCGCAAGCCTACAAGGAGCCAATAAACAATCAATTGGGCGTTGTTTTTTCAAAAAATACAGAGATTAACAGCTTATATTTAAACCAAGATGGAATCGTGTATATCAATTTGAATCAGGCCTTTAGGGATGAAATGTCTGCTGGAGCAGCATATGAAGAAATGCTTCTTCAAAGCGTTGTCAATACAGTAGGTCAATATTATCAAACGGCAAAAGTATACCTCACCATTGACAATAAGCCCTATGAATCAGGCCATATCAGCATGAAAAAAGGAGAGTACTTTATGGTACAAACTCAAAACACCATTGAGATGAAGGATTCTCACTAATCTACTTTATAAAAAGACCGGTACTGAACCGGTCTTTTTTTTGGTGCAACGACAGAATGGTGGTGCCCTTTTTTAAACAAATTTTAATTCATACTTTACAGATAGGAATTATCAGTTTATAATGAATTTATCAACCAACGGCTATTGTAAGCTTTTTGTAAAATCAAAGGAGTGTTTCTAATGAGAAATAACGACGAAAAAAAGCGACAAAAACTTATTAATAAACTAATTTTCCTTAACGTATATAATAAAGAAGATCAAAACCTTTATGGAATGACACTAAGAAAGCTAGAATCTGAATACAGAAGATATAAATTAGTAAGCCATCCTCACGGTGAGTTCGGCTCTATTCAAATAATATAGGTTTTAAATTTCTAAGACTGTACGGTGTTTCTGCACCGGCGGTCTTTTTTTATTAAGTTCTATTAATCCTCTTTCAAATGCTCCACGAGCCGGCCAAGCAAATCGCTTAACAACACGATTTCTTGGTCATTGTAAATATGATAAGTCTGGGCATTAAAATCATTTCGTAACGAACTCAATTGCTCGTAGACTCGGTGTCCTTCCTCAGTGATATTCACTCGAGTTCGTCTTTTATCTTCTGGGTCTTGATATAGTGTTACCAAATTGGATTGCTGCAGGCGGTTGATCATCCCTGTCATATTTTGTTTCGTCACAAGCATTTCTTCTTTTAGTTCACCGATGGAAATACTTCCCTTTTGAATGATCGTTCTCAGAATCACCCATTGCTGGATACTGGTCAATCCAACATCGGCGACCATTTTTGCTCCATATCTGCTTAAAAGATTGGATATTCTAATAAAATCTAAAGTAATGTTTGTTTTTAAATTCTCCATATAAACCTCCGTTATATTGACTATTTATAATTTTAGTCAAGTTATTGACTAAAATGCAATGATAACTTACACTATTTTAGTCAACAACTTGACAAATAAGGAATTTTCTTGATTTATGCAAATTATAAGGAGATATGAAACATGCCAAAAACAACTACGAATCGTAAAATGGTTACTGTTGCGATGTTGGTTGCGATTTTACTCGTCGCCATTGATGTCACGGTTGTCAGTACCGCTATGCCGCGGATTGTTAGTGACCTTAGCGGCTTAAAATTAATCAGCTGGGTGTTTGCCATCTATACTCTCACCACTTCTGTAACAACACCGATTTACGGAAAATTAGCTGACTTATTCGGCCGAAAGAAAGTTTTTATGACAGGGGTTATTTTGTTTGTAGCTGGCTCGATGTTGTCAGGCGCTGCTCAGACGATGCATCAATTAATTTGGTTCCGTGCTTTTCAAGGAATTGGAGCAGGGGCGGTCATGCCGTTAACCTTTACGATTATCGGTGACCTTTACCCCGGTGAACAGCGTGCAAAAATGCAGGGAGTGTTTAGCTCAATTTGGGGAATTGCGGGACTTCTCGGTCCATTGGTAGGAGGCTTCTTCGTCGATCAAATCAGCTGGCGGTGGATTTTCTACATTAATTTACCGGTTGGGTTAGTGTCCATCGTCTTAATCACCTTCTTCTTCCACGAAACAGTTGAATTGAAAAAGGAACGTAAAGTTGATTATCTTGGAGCGGTTACGTTTACCATCGGGATTTCGACTCTTTTATATGCATTACTAAATGCGGGTCCAGGGCAAAAGTATGCATGGAATTCGGCTACAATTTATATGCTGTTTGCTGTTGCGGTGATCTTTATTGTGCTGTTTGGCTATATTGAAACCAAGGTGAAGGAACCGATGCTTCCGCCATCGTTATTCAAGATTCCAGTCATTCTTGTTTCAAATTTTATCGGTTTTCTGGCAAGTGCTGTACTTATAGGAGTGAACGTTTATTTGCCAATGTGGATTCAAACCATTCTTGGACATAGTGCGACAAGCTCAGGGCTTACGCTGATGCCAATGTCGATTGCATGGCCTTTAGGTGCCACGTTTGCCGGACGTTATATGTACAAAATCGGTTCAAAGTTAACTGCCGTCATTGGTGCTGTATTGATTGCCCTTGGCGGAACATGGTTACTGGCAGTGGAACTTGACTCCCCATATTGGTATTTTGTAGGAATTATGATTGTGATCGGTCTTGGTATGGGTTACGCGACAACCCCGACAACTGTACTTGTTCAAGCAGCAGTAGGCTGGCAGATGCGTGGGGCGGCAACCGCTTCTAACTCATTTACCAGATCAATCGGACAAACGGTGGGAATTGCTGTGTTTGGAACTATTTTTAACAACTCACTCATTCAGTTTGGAAAAGAATATTCAAACGGAGCATGGAGCGGTGGCGGCAATATTAACAATCTCTTAAGCTCAGACGCTGTCAATAAACTTCCTGCAAATGTCATGAAGTTGATTCAAGAGGCTCTCGCTCATGGTATGCACCTTGTGTTTATTCTCGTGTTCTTTATCGCAATCGCAAACTTACTGGCTACTTTCCTACTTCCTTCACACAAGAAGGTAATGGAGCAGCAAAAGCAGGTTCAACACTAAACGAAAAAGCCGCCATTTTTTGGCGGCTTTTATTGTAGAGAAAGGGTCTTTTTCTAGGCAATTATTTATTTTGTCTAATCTAAATTACCTTTTTATTATTGATTATCCCTGCTAATTTGCTTGTAGATTTCCTCACCGGGTATTTACTTTCATCGGGAAGGTCCTGTTAAAAGAGGAGGAAGTGTCCGAACCAGAACAACCTTCGGACAAAACTGATTGAAAAAGAGGAGGAAGTGTCCGAACCTGAGCAACCTCGGACAAAACTGATTGAAAAAGAGGAGGAAGTGTCCGAACCTGAGGTTAGTCTTAAAAGTGGACACGTAAAAATGAGATTTAGTTTATAATACAATCATCATTTAAAAGGACGTGTTCACATGAGTAAACATAATTCCCAAGAGTATAAAGAGTATGTTGCAAAGTTAATCG
>NZ_JBLVQN010000046.1:0-49851 GCF_058323225.1 Neobacillus sp. PVCKKU3 | reverse complement strand
AACGTGCAAAAAAATTTGCACGTCAATCATCTTTATTTTTCACTTTTCTTCTCATTGCTTTTATCGCTAAGCGTGCGATAAATCTGCGTATACATGCTGCCTTCTGCTATATTTTCAAGAAAAAATGGTCCAATTAGTTCCAGATATTCTTCATCGTCAAACATTTTCTTATTTTGCCATTCCATCTCAGCTAACCCGTCGTAAGTCGACAGCAATGCATATGTATGATCTTTTCCGGAAATAGGCGTTAGAATCTCAACCTTATGGTTATAATTCTCCATTCTAAACTTTTTTATTTCTCGTAAATTTTCAATGCCTTCTTTAAATTTATCCTGTTTAATCGTGAATGTCTGGTGGACAATAACCGACATTGCATTACCTCCAATCAACTAAATAAGAAGGCAGTCTCGAAGGCTAGTGGATCAGAATCCATGTGAGACTGCCTCTTTCTATTTTGGACTAGTCTATTGATAGCTTTCCCAATCCGTGTAATGGCCGCTGCCTTGACATCCCGGACATTCAAACGAATTAAAATATGCAAATTCATTGTAAGGGTAAACGGTGTAGCCTCGGCCAAAACAATCTGGACATTTGCCTTGGTCTTTCATATTGGAGAGATGATTTTGATATCGTGTTTCTCTCCATTGATTGAATGAACTGAGCAGTCCCATTTTTTTCACCTCAACGTTTTTATTCAAATAGGACAAGAGTTTTTGACTTTGAAAATTGTCCAGCTCCAGGCGCCATCGGCTAGTGTACTTCGCTCTTCTCCCTACGATAAGTCAACATCGGATCGCTAGCGCTCTCCGTGTTTCCTTTATCTCAGTCGAAGCGCTCCAGTCCATACGCCGATTGACGGGCGCCTTCCGCTTTTCTTAGTATGGGGTAAAAATGGAATAATTATGCTTTTATCTTTTAAAAAGGTTACAGCTGCTGCAAATACTTTTATATAATAATATTTTTATGTAAAACAAGCCCTGTTTGTGAATGCAAAAAAGCGGTAATCCCGTTGATTACCGCTTTTTTTTTGAATATTAAATGCTGAGATTTAGTTTTTTTATTCGATATTGCAGGCTTTGCCGGCTTAGTCCCAGCTGTTTAGCACTCTTTGAAATATTGTGGTTATTCTTTTTCAGCACGTGTTCGATGTTGGATTTTTCAAATAGCTCCAGCTGCTCCTTAAGAGGGATTGCAATATCAGCCTGTTCATTAATAAAGGTATCAACTGTAGAAAGAGGGAGCATTCTTTCCTTCATTTGCATTTTATTGCGGTATTGATACGGTAAATGGGAGTACTTGATGATTTCTTCATCCATCATGATGTTCATCGCAGCTTCAATGATATGTTCAAGCTCGCGGATGTTACCGTGCCAATCATATTCAAAAAATGATTGCTTAACCTCTTCAGATAATCCTTTTACATTCATTTGAAAACGATCATTATATTTTTCGATAAAGTGCTCCACCAATAATGGAATATCCTCTTTTCTTTCTCTTAATGGCGGGATGAAAATTGTTACCACCCCCAGCCGATAATATAAATCTTTTCGAAGATTGTTATTGGCGACGGCATCAATCGGATCCTCGTTGATATTGGCGATCACCCTGACATCAACAGGTGTATCCTTTGTATCGCCGATTCTACGGATCATTCGTTCCTGTAGGACCCGAAGCAGCTTTGCCTGAAGGTTCATATTTAAAGAGTTAATTTCATCAAGTAACAGTGTGCCGCCTTCAGCCTGTTCAAATAATCCCGGTGAATCAACAGAGCCAGTAAAAGCTCCGCGTTTCGTTCCGAAAAGAAGGCTTTCGATTAAATTATCAGGCAAGGCAGCACAGTTTTGCGAAATAAATGGACTGGCAAGCCGAGTGCTGGCATTATGAATACTCTGCGCAAAAAGCTCTTTGCCTGTACCTGTTTCCCCAACGATTAATACATAAGATGCAGTCCGGCTCGCACGTTTCGCTGCCTCAATCACTTCTTTAAGGGCAGGGCTATTCCCAATGATATTATCAAACGTATATCTGGTGCCGCTTTTATTGGTATTTCCTTTTATCAGGCGTTCGAGTTTCGTCACGTCATTGGCAATTTCAACTGCACCTTGCAGATTTTCATTTTGATAAATTGGGATCGTATTATTGATGGTTGTAATTTCGCGGCCCTTATTATTAAAATAGGTTTGCTTGACATTACTGGTTTCTTTCCCATCCTGTAGAGCTTTTACTAGTGTACTAGATTGATTATCTTTAAATTTAAAAACATCCAGCAAATTCTTATTGATTACTTCCTGAATATCCATCGACTCTATTTGCATCATTTTTTTATTGTAAACGATTGTTTTCCCCGTATTATCGACGGCGTGGACACCTACGTCGACCTCGTCCAATATCCTTTTGTACATACTGTTTATATATTGCAGCTGTTGGATTGTTCTTTTTGTATTTTCCATGACGTTTTCTCTCCTTGCAAATCCCTTATGCACCAATTTAATCAAAAATCAGACTATAATGCAAAATAATTTTGCGTAAATTCTTAAATATATGCAAAATAGCAAAAAAAATTGGCGTGTTTTTTATATTGGAATGTTGTTAAACTGCAAAAAAATAGTTGGCACGGAACTTGCATATTAAAAGTGTGTTACAAACAAAGGAGGCTTAATTAGATGCAACCGTATACACATGAACCACTTACGAATTTTTCTGAAGAAAAGAATAAAAAAGCATTTCAAGATGCACTAGACTTTGTTCAATCCCAGCTTGGCAAGCACTATCCAGTCGTCATTGGCGGAGAGCAAATTACAACTGATAAAAAAATTGCGTCTATCAATCCAGCAAATAAGGAAGAAGTTATCGGTACCGTATCGATGGTTGACCTAGAATTAGCTGAAAGTGCTATGCAAACAGCATTAACTACTTTTGAAACATGGAAAAACTGGGCCCCTGAACATCGTGCCAACATTATATTCCGCGCTGCAGCCATTCTGCGCCGCCGCAAGCATGAATTTTCAAGCTACATGGTGAAGGAAGCAGGGAAGCCATGGAAGGAAGCAGATGCTGATACTGCAGAAGCAATTGACTTTTTAGAATTCTATGGCCGTCAAATGCTGAAAATCAAAGACGGTGTTCAAGTAAACAGCCGTCCCGGTGAATTTAATCAGTTCGGCTATATTCCGCTTGGAGTAGGGATTATCATTTCACCATTTAACTTCCCATTGGCGATCATGGCCGGAACTACAGTAGCTGCGATTGTTGCCGGAAACACTGTGCTTTTAAAGCCGGCAAACTCAACGCCAATCATTGCTGCAAAATTTGTAGAGCTGATGCATGAAGCTGGACTTCCTAATGGAGTATTGAACTATGTTCCAGGCAGCGGGGCTGAAATTGGAGATTATCTTGTTGACCATCCAAAAACACGTTTCGTATCCTTCACAGGTTCCCGTGAAGTGGGCTGCCGCATTTACGAACGCGCAGCTAAAGTTAACCCAGGCCAAATTTGGCTGAAGCGTGTGATAGCCGAAATGGGCGGTAAAGATACAGTTGTTGTCGATAAAGATGCAGATTTAGATTTAGCCGTGTCTTCTATCGTTTACTCAGCATTTGGATTCTCTGGTCAAAAATGTTCCGCAGGATCACGTGCTGTTATTCACCAAGATGTTTATGATGAAGTTCTTGAAAAAGTGGTTGCCCTTACAAAGACATTAACGCTTGGAAGCCCTGAATCAGCCGATACTTATATGGGACCTGTCATTGATGAAAGATCCTTCAAAAAAATCATGAGCTATATTGAAATTGGCAAACAAGAAGGCAGACTCATGACCGGTGGTGAAGGGGACGATTCAAAGGGCTACTTCATTCAGCCAACCATTTTTGCGGATGTTGATGAGAATGCCCGCATTATGCTTGAGGAAATTTTTGGGCCGTTATTGGCTATCGCTAAAGCACGTGATTTTGACCATATGATGGAGATTGCCAATAACACCGATTATGGCTTAACTGGTGCATTGGTTTCCAATAATCGCGAGCATATTGAAAGAGCGCGCCACGAATTCCATGTAGGTAATCTCTATTTCAACCGGGGCTGTACAGGTGCCATTGTCGGCTATCAGCCATTTGGCGGATTTAATATGTCAGGAACGGACTCCAAAGCAGGCGGCCCTGATTATTTAATTCTTCATATGCAAGCAAAAACGACTTCAGAAACGCTGTAATTTTAAGAGGATAGCAAGGGGGCTCACAAGCTCTCTTGCAACTATAAAGGGAGGACATAAAATGACTATGACATCAACTAAATCTACTGAAATTATTGAAAAAACACATAAATTTGGAGCCAATAACTATCATCCGCTGCCAATCGTCATTTCCAAAGCAGAAGGGGTTTGGGTGGAAAATCCTGAAGGAACACGCTACATGGATATGCTTAGCGCGTATTCAGCAGTAAACCAGGGCCATCGCCATCCAAAAATCATTCAAGCTTTGAAAGACCAGGCGGACCGCGTAACTCTAACATCGCGCGCATTCCATAACGACCAGCTTGGCCCTTGGTATGAAAGAATCTGCAAACTGACCAACAAGAACATGGCGCTTCCAATGAACACCGGCGCGGAAGCAGTTGAAACAGCGTTAAAAGCTGCACGCCGCTGGGGTTATGATGTAAAAGGCATTGCCGAAAATCAGGCAGAAATCATTGCATGCACAGGCAATTTCCATGGCAGGACCATGGGTGCGGTTTCCTTATCTTCGGACCCAGAATATAAGCGCGGTTTTGGCCCGATGCTTCCTGGCATTAAATTAATTCCTTACGGTGACCTTGAGGCGTTAAAGGCAGCGATTACACCAAATACTGCAGCATTCTTAATGGAACCGATTCAAGGGGAGGCGGGAATCATTTTACCTCCTGACGGGTTTTTAAAGGCTGCTTCTGAACTATGTAAAGAAAACAATGTCTTATTTATTGCTGATGAAATTCAAGTTGGCTTAGCCCGTACTGGTAAAATGTTTGCCTGCGATTGGGAAGAAGTTGAACCAGATATGCTTATTTTAGGTAAGGCATTAGGCGGCGGGGTGTTCCCAATTTCCTGCGTGGTTGCCAATTCCGATGTTTTAGGTGTATTTAATCCAGGATCGCACGGTTCCACTTTTGGCGGTAATCCGCTTGCTTGTGCCGTGTCCCTTGCAGCCCTTGATGTCATCGAAGAGGAAAAACTGTCTGAACGTTCACTTGAATTAGGAAAATACTTCTTAGATCAATTGAAGACAATCAGCAATCCGATGATTAAGGAAGTCCGCGGTAAAGGATTGTTTATCGGGGTGGAATTAACAGAAGAAGCAAGACCATATTGTGAACAGTTGAAAGAAGAAGGCTTGTTATGTAAAGAAACGCATGATACAGTTATCCGTTTTGCACCGCCGCTGATTATCTCAAAAGAGGAAATCGATTGGGCAGTTGAAAAGATTCAAAAGGTTTTAGGTTAATTTAAACAACAACTATTTAAAAATTTGATGAGGTGTCTTTCCATGTCTGTTAATGCAGTGGTAAATGAAATGACAAATGAGCAGCAAAAGGAGCAGGAGTCATTAAATTTGTTTTACTCTACACAAACAGTAATCCAAAAGGCTTTGACAAAATTAGGTTACCAAAACGAGATGTTTGACTTATTAAAAGAACCATTAAGATTGTTGACAGTCCGCATACCAGTCAGAATGGATGACGGTTCTGTTAAAGTGTTTACCGGTTACCGCTCCCAACATAATGATGCGGTAGGTCCAACCAAGGGCGGCGTCCGCTTCCATCCGGAAGTGAATGAAGAGGAAGTAAAAGCATTGTCCATCTGGATGAGCTTAAAGTGCGGGATTACCAATCTTCCTTATGGCGGAGGTAAAGGCGGCATCATTTGCGACCCTCGGAAGATGTCATTTAGAGAGCTTGAAAGACTGAGCCGCGGCTATGTACGTGCGATTAGTCAGATTGTAGGTCCGACAAAAGACATTCCGGCGCCAGATGTGTATACGAACTCCCAAATTATGGCGTGGATGATGGATGAATACAGCCGTCTTCGCGAGTTCGACTCACCAGGATTTATTACCGGTAAGCCAATCGTATTGGGCGGTTCCCAAGGCCGTGAAACAGCAACAGCACGCGGCGTAACCATTTGCATCGAAGAAGCGGTCAAGAAAAAAGGAATTGAACTGCAAGGCGCTCGGGTAGTCATCCAAGGTTTCGGTAACGCGGGCAGCTATTTAGCTAAATTTATGCATGATGCCGGTGCAAAGGTTATTGCTGTTTCCGATGTTTATGGTGGAGTCCATGACCCAAATGGTCTTGACATTGACTACTTGCTTGATAGAAGAGATAGTTTTGGTACGTTCTCACAGCTCTTTAAAGAGACAATTACCAATAAAGAACTGCTTGAATTAGAGTGTGATATCCTTGTTCCTGCTGCCATTTCAAATCAAATCACTGCGGAAAACGCAGCCAATATTAAAGCAGCAATCATAGTGGAAGCTGCCAATGGTCCGACAACTCTCGAAGCAACGAATATTCTAACTGAACGCGGAGTCCTGCTTGTCCCTGATATTTTGGCAAGTGCAGGCGGTGTAACAGTTTCCTATTTTGAATGGGTGCAAAATAATCAAGGCTATTATTGGACTGAAGAGGAAGTAGCCGAGAAACTTAAAAAAGTAATGGTTGACTCTTTCGAAAAAATCTATCGGACAGCGCATGAATATCAAGTTGATATGCGTTTGGCTGCCTACATGACAGGTATTAGAAAAATGGCGGAAGCAGCACAATTCCGCGGCTGGGTGTAAAAAGCTTTCAAAATCGGACGAAATCTAAGATAAGGAGAGAACAAAATTGATTTTTAAGGATGAAACTATTTATAGTCCTTGTTCTGGCACTGTTGAAAAAGTTGTCACAAAGGAAAACAACCACGTGTATGAATGGGAGAAACTATTTCTAGTAAGAGCAGAGAACGGTGATATTGTAGAGATTTCGTTCGGTATAAGCGGGTATGTAAGATCCATTTATGTAAAGAAGGGACAAAAGGTGGATCCGCAAACCAAGTTAGGAATCATCCAAGATGATTTACAAATTACCGGCTGCGATTAATAAAAGTATTTCATTTTCCATCCATTTAATACTCTTCCCATTTTAGTGGGAAGAGTATTTTTGCATTTGGAGCGCAAAATCTTTAATATTATGCCAAAAATTTTGGCGCTATAATTTCGAAAAATGGTCAAAAATTAAGCTTTATATTTTGGCATGAAAATTGCAAATAAATATAACGTAAAAATAGTGTTAGTTTTAGAAAGATTTGCCTGTTGTATAAAATTATAAATTCGCTTATTCTTTCTTGTGTGACAGAAAGTGAAGGCAGTTTACTAGTCACATTATTTCCTGTTTTTACAATCATCATCAATTTGTAAGCGTATACTTTAATGGGAAGAGGGGAAATTTTCATGCAATTACCTGAAAACAATCAAACCCATGAACTGCAAAGAACGATGAAGTCCCGCCATCTGTTCATGATTTCGCTGGGCGGAGTCATCGGTTCAGGTTTGTTCTTAGGATCTGGTTATACCATCAGTCAGGCAGGGCCGACAGGAGCAATTATTTCGTATATCGTCGGCGGTTTCATTATGTTTTTAACCATGCTTTGTCTTGGTGAATTATCTGTCGCCATGCCAGTATCGGGATCGTTCCAAACCTATACCACTAAATTTATTGGACCGGGGACAGGATTTGCTCTTGGTTGGTTATATTGGCTAGGCTGGGCTGTTACTGTTGCTCTTGAACTGCTGTCAGCAGGACAGCTGATGCAGCGCTGGTTTCCGCATGTAGATGTTTGGGTATGGAGTGCAATTTTTGCCGTCGTATTATTTGCTCTAAATGCTTTATCTGCCCGAGCTTTTGGTGAAGCAGAATTTTGGTTCTCAAGTATAAAAATTTTAGCAATTATCATGTTTATCGCACTAGGCGGCGCTGCTATGTTTGGTCTGATTCATATGAAAGGCGGACATGCTGCCCCATTCTTATCCAACTTTACAGCTCACGGTATCATGCCGCACGGCTTTACTGCTTTAATCATTACCATGATTGCAGTTAACTTCTCGTTCCAGGGAACCGAATTAATCGGGATTGCTGCCGGAGAAAGTGAAGAGCCGGAGAAAACCATTCCAAAATCAATTAAACAAACAGTTTGGCGTACACTGTTCTTCTTCGTGTTAGCAATCTTTGTCGTAGCCGGTATCATTCCAATGGAAAAAGCAGGTGTGGTGGAAAGCCCGTTCGTTGTGGTATTTGACAGCATCGGTATTCCATATGCTGCTGATATTATGAACTTTGTAATCCTAACAGCTTTACTTTCTGTAGCAAACTCGGGTCTTTACGCTGCAACCCGAATGTTGTATGCAATGTCTAAGGAAAAGATGGCCAGTCCTGCTTTAACAAAAGTAACCAAGAATGGTGTTCCATTTAATGCGCTTCTGTTAACACTTGGGATTGCACTTCTATCTTTATTATCAGGCTTTTTTGCTGAAAAAACTGTCTTTGTTTGGCTTTTGTCAGTAGCAGGTTTAGGAGCACAGGTGGGCTGGATTTCCATAACCGCTTCACAAATTGCCTTCCGTCGTAAATTTATCCGTGAAGGTGGTAAAGTGGAGGATTTGAAATTTAAAACACCACTATTCCCAATTCTGCCAATTATCGCCTTAACATTAAACATTGTTGTATTATCAAGCTTAGCATTTGACTCAGAGCAGCGCTTGGCATTGTGTCTTGGTGTTCCATTTGTTATTGCCTGCTACCTAATTTACCATTTCAAAATTAAAAAGAACCGCGAGCAGGACGGCACAGAAGAGCAAGAATTACAACTTCAAAATGATAAAAAAATGGTTATTTAATTTTTAAAAACGCTTGGGATTCCAAGCGTTTTTTTCGTGGATAATCTTTTAAAAACAC
Source organism: Neobacillus sp. PVCKKU3 (assembly GCF_058323225.1). Taxonomy (NCBI): domain Bacteria; kingdom Bacillati; phylum Bacillota; class Bacilli; order Caryophanales; family Bacillaceae; genus Neobacillus; species Neobacillus sp. PVCKKU3. The sequence goes on along the minus strand of NZ_JBLVQN010000046.1, from coordinate 40,892 downwards.
CAAATAATAAAAATGAGGTGATATCGATGGGAAAGTGGAATGAGCAGGCTGCACCTAATAACAATTTACATCCAAAAACAATCAGGACAAGCAACTTGGTGCAGAGTGAAACCGGATATGGATTTTCTGAGGAATTGTCAGATGGCGGCGAACGTGATGAATATATTGAGCGTCAACAAGATGATTTTAAAATGAAATAATGGCCGTAGGGAGTGACGATTTTTTTAATCGTCACTTTTTTGTGTAAAAACACTTTACAAGGTAAAAATTGTCATGTAGAATTTCTATATACCTAATAAATCTAGGTAGGTGAGAAAATGTTTAATCGTGAACTGGTAAAAGGGAGTACGTCACTAATCCTATTACAATTATTAAACGAACGGGATATGTATGGCTACGAGCTTGTTAAAGAATTGGAGCAGCGAAGTGAAAATGGTTTAAGCGTTAAAGAAGGGACATTATATCCTGCGCTCCATAAGCTTGAAAAGCAGGAGTACATTGAATGCTATTGGCAGGAGCAGGAGAAGGGACCGGCCCGCAAGTATTATCGCATCACTGAAGCTGGAAAAGAAGTGCTCGCAGAAAAAACACAAGAATGGCAGGACTTTGTAAAAGTAATGAATAAGGTTATTGGGAGATCGAAGCATGGAACAGCTGAAGAGTAGGTTTCTTAATGAACTTTCCCAAGAACTCGGTACTCACAAAGATAAAGAAAATATTCTTCGCGAATACGAGACCCATATTGATGAAATCATCTTGGAATCCTTTGAAGTAACGGATCATGGGAAACTCGAGGACATTTTATTCACAAGGCTCGGCAGCCCAGCAGAAATAGCTGCCGCTTGGAAGGAAGAACTTTCCGTCACTCCGAGCAATATGAAATGGCTGTTCATTCTCCTTAATATTATTTTTTTTGCAGGAGGCAGTTTTCTTACGCTTATACATAATTTGTATCAATGGTCGTGGCTGACATCAATATGGAATCACCTAACATCCATTCCCAATTTAATTGCCTTCTTGTATATGTTCTTTTGGGCGTTATTGGGGTATGAAATCGGCAAAGGCTTTGGACATGGCGGCCGAAAGCTGCTTAGAAAAACATTTCTTTTATCGCTCATACCTAATTTAATTTTAATGATATTAACTGTTTTCGAAATCATACCACATTCATGGTTTGCTCCTTTATTAACGAAAACATTTATTATTGCTTGTATCATTTTTACGATATTTCTGTACCCAATAAGTATGCTTGGCTATCGCTGGGGGAGGAAAGCGTCGATATAAGCAGTTTTTTTTGCAATATTACCTAGAAATACGATGTATATAGAAAAACAATGTAAATGAGGGATGAAAATGGAAAGCAAAATGGAAAAAATGGATTGGCTGTTTTTAGGTTTGTGCTTATTGCTTGGGATTTTAGCTGAAGAATCATTTTTCCGTGGGCAAATAGGGATTTCATATTTGGTGTTTCTTATCGCGTTTTATGCGGTCTTTTTTTGGCGGTACCGGCGCTTTTCGTTTACCCACCAACGATTCGGTTACCTGGTTCTATGCTGCATCTGGCTTCTGGCCGCAAGCTACTTTTTGAACGATAATAAGTTTTTTAATGTATTAAACATTTTAGTCATACCTGCACTAGTTGTTTTTCATATAGTCATTGTAACAAGTCCGAAAAGTATGCAGTGGAATAAAATCTGGTTTATACCTTATTTGTTTTTTAGACTGTTAGATGCAATCAAGTATAATGCGGCAATGACTAAGCTGATTGGAAGCGGTGTAAAACGAGGAGTGGATGAAGATAAATTTATCATCTGGAAAAAGGTTTTCATCGGCATTCTGATCTCAATCCCAGTCCTATTTGTGGTCTTAAGTCTTCTTATGTCGGCGGATACCCAGTTTGAACGGATTATGGGCGGTATCCCGAATTGGTTCAATGCATTTGATGCGGAAGGCATGATAAGGTTAATCGTTATTCTCATTTTTACTGCAGCTTTCTTTGGGTTTATGCAAGTCTTGATTAAAAAGCAAATTGAGGTGATAAAGCAGGCTGAGTTCCAACAGGGATTGAAAGTGGATGCGATTATCACCATAACTGTTCTTTGTTTAATTAATATCGTTTATCTATTATTTACCGTAGTTCAGTTTAAATATTTCTTCAGTGGAACCCTTCAGGGTGATTATACCTATGCCGAGTACGCTAGGAAGGGCTTTTTTGAACTGTTATTCGTCACCATCATTAATTTATCGATCATTGTGGTTGTGTTGACTTTCGTGGGCCTGACCTCTCATTTCATAAAAAGATTTACGCAAATCCTGCTGACACTTTTGGTGTTTTCAAGTGCTGTGATGCTATGCTCGGCTTTTATCAGGCTAAGTATGTATGAAGATGCATATGGATTTACTTTTATAAGAGTTATGGCACACTCGTTTATGATATTTTTAGTGTTGATTTTTACCTATACATTGGTGAAAGTTTGGATAGAGCGGCTGTCGTTATTTCATTTTTTCTTTATTTCATCCTTGCTTTATTACACAGCCATGACGGTCATCGATCCTAATCAAATTGTTGTAAGTAAGAACCTCGACCGCTATGAATTAACAAGGAAAATTGATGTTCACCACTTTGACAGCCTGTCCTATACTGGCGTTCTGGGGTTAATCGACCTTTACGAAAAAGATAAGAATATTGAAGGTTTGACGCAAATTTTAGAAGTCAGGCAGAAGGAGGCCCTAACAGAGGATAGATCATGGCAGTCCTATAATTTAAAAAGAGAGCAGGCATTTACGGAGCTTAGAAAGCTTCATTTAAAATAAGACGAAACCGGGCTGGGAGGCTAACGGGTTCCGTTAACTATCGCAAATATTAAAAATGTATATTAACATGAGTGCCAATTTGCATATGAAATTGACACTCATTTTTTATTGGTGTAAATCTATTTGGGTGAATTTTACATAAAAATTTGTATAGGGAAATGCACCACAAATCGTAGGGGTACAATGGCTGTTCTACCCCCACAATTTGATATACAATTTATCTTACAAAAAATGCTTAGAAACATAAATAGTCTAATCCTTAATTGAGTAACCAGTGATATAAAAAATAAGCGGAGATTTTTCGGTTAAACAGTAGAATAAAGCTGGGTTCGGGGGATATAAGCGGAGGTTTTCCGATTAAGCAAAGAAAAATTACCCATTTTCACGTTTTTTGATTCATTAGTCGGAATCTTTCCGTCTATTAAGGCTATTTTCAGTGCTATTTCCTAATTAGGAGAAATTTCTCCGCTTACTTATCAAAATCGGTGCTTGACCTGCTCCCAAAACTGATAAGAGCGGACCCTAACAGACCCAGATGAGGATATTAGCATCTTTTTATCGTAGTATTCAGGCAACTAAAAATGGCTCAGTATAATGAACTGAGCCATTTTATTTTTAAATGCAAAAACAGAAACAAATTGCAGGGGAAATTGGGCTACATTTACGGGTTTTGCGACAGAAAACGGAACCCGTTACTGGGAGGCACGGTTTTTGTCTTATTTATCTGCTTAATTTTCTATTAGTTAATGAACAATTTAATTAATCCCCATTAAACATATCAAAAAGACCGCGGGCGATGCTGCCTTCATCTTTGCTGCCGCCGCGTGCGGGTGCTGCAGCAAATACCCGGCTTGCCAGCCTGCTGAATGGCAGCGACTGAATCCAAACTGAGCCAGGGCCACGCAATGTTGCAAAGAATAAGCCCTCGCCGCCGAACAATGCCGTTTTAACGCCTTTTACAAACTCAATATCATAATGGACATCACGAGTCATTGCCACCAAACAACCTGTGTCAACACGCAAACTTTGACCAGGAAGAAGATCCTTTTTAATGATCGTTCCGCCTGCGTGAACAAACGCCATTCCGTCGCCTTCAAGCTTCTGCATGATAAAGCCCTCGCCTCCGAAGAAGCCAACGCCTATTTTTCGCTGGAACTCAATGCCGACCTGAACTCCTTTTGCCGCTGCGAGAAATGCATCCTTTTGACAGACAATTTTGCCGTCAAACTGACTTAAATCCATCGGAATAATTTTTCCAGGGTAAGGGGAAGCGAAGGATACATGGCGTTTGCCTGCACCTGCATTCGTGAAGGTTGTCATAAATAAGCTTTCACCTGTTAACACGCGTTTTCCCGCTGAAAACAGCTTGCCCATCAGGCCGCTGCCACTACCTCCAGAACCATCACCAAAAATGGTCTCCATCTGAATATCGTCATCCATCATCATGAAACTTCCCGCTTCTGCGACAACTGTTTCATGCGGGTCCAGCTCCACCTCCACAAACTGCATATCATCGCCGTAAATTTTGTAATCTATTTCGTGGTTATTCATAACAGATTCCTCACTTTTTAAAAATTAACACCCAAATATATTTTAATGGATATAGGAAAAAAGTGCTAATTTTAACAAAAAAATCAAATAAAAAAGACGCCTGAAAAATCAGGCGTCTTTGCGTATTGCGGCGAAAAAACCACACTCCACATTGTGCGCTCCTAAAAGGAATGTTTTCTCGTCTTATGCAATTCAGCTCATCGCTATGCTATTGTAACATAAACAAAAAAAGAAAACAATTGTACATTTTTTTACAAATACTATTGATTATATTCATCTATTATTATATATTCAAATAATCAGATATACAAAAATAGGTGATAAGAAGGGTGAGTATGTTTACAGACAAAAGATTCCATCATTATTCTTTAAAGAGTGTACCAAAGGATCTGCTCTCAGGGTTGATTGTCGGGGTGATTGCGATCCCCCTTGGTATGGCCTTTGCCATTGCTTCCGGAGTGAAGCCAGAGTATGGAATCTATACGACCATTGTTGCCGGGATTCTTATCTCCTTATTCGGCGGCTCCAAGTATCAAATTGGCGGCCCAACAGGTGCGTTTATTCCGATTTTGTTCGGAATCGTCATGACGTATGGCTATGAAAACCTGCTGATTGCGGGTTTTATGGCTGGAGTAATCCTTGTCTTAATGGGGATATTTAAGCTTGGTTCGCTGATTAAATATATCCCAAGACCTGTTACCATCGGCTTTACCGCAGGTATTGCGGTAACCATTTTTACAGGACAGATTGCCAGTTTCCTAGGTTTAGAGGGCATCAAAAAGCATGAGGAATTTATTTTAAACATTAAGGAAATTGTTGTGCACCTTGGATCTACGAATATTTTCAGTATTTTAACAGCAGCGATCTGTTTGGCAACGATTATCATAACACCGAAAATCGCGCCAAAGGTTCCGGGGCCTTTAATCGGTTTAGTCGTATCAACTGCCGCCGCTTCATTGTTTTATCCTGGTGAGGTAGCAACCATTGGAACGGCCTATGGTCAAATTCCTAGTACGCTGCCCGCGCTGCATGTGCCTGAGTTAAACATGGATATCATCCTAGAATTGATAAGGCCGGCCTTTATTATAGCCATGCTTGGCGGAATTGAATCGCTTCTTTCTGCGGTAGTCGCAGATGGGATGACGGGCGGTCGTCACAACAGCAATAAAGAGCTTGTCGGGCAGGGTATTGCCAATATGATTACGCCATTATTTGGCGGGATTCCGGCCACAGGTGCCATTGCCCGGACAGCAACAAATATAAAAAATGGAGCAGTTTCACCGTTATCAGGGATTTTTCATGGAATTTTGGTACTGCTTGTGTTAATCTTTTTTGCACCATATGCTTCGTTTATTCCACTTGCCAGCATGGCGCCGATATTAATGGTTGTTGCTTGGAATATGAGCGAGCAAAAAGTTTTTGCCCATATTTTTAAAACAAAATCAACGGACTCTCTTGTTCTTGTCGTCACATTTGTATTAACAGTCTTTGTGAACTTGACCGTGGCGGTGGAGGTAGGATTGGTCATGTCGGCCATTCTGTTTGTCAAACGGATGAGCGACGTCATGATTACGGCCAAAGCGCTGCCTAACCCGCAAACTAATCGGGCCAAGGTGGAAACTGGGATGGTGACTGATACACACGACTGTCCGCAGATTAGCATCTTTAATATTGAAGGACCGCTGTTTTTTGGTGCAGCCCTTACATTTGAAGAAACAATCATGAATACCATCAATTATCGTCCCAAGATTCTGTTGCTGCGGATGGGCAAGGTTCCATTTATGGACACAACAGGGGAAGCGAATTTGGCAAGTATTGTACGCCACTTTTCCAAAAATGGTATAGTATTAATATCAGGAATAAATCCGCAGCCGGAAAGTGTATTGAAAAAGACGGGGTTATTCGAGGTTGTTGGCGAACAACATTTCTTTGCTCATACCGGTGAAGCCATTCAATATGCTTTGAAGGAAATAAATCAAAATAAATGCCTAGGCTGTAAGCATTTTGCATTTAGAGAATGTAAAATGCTTTCCGGTACAGAGGCAAAAGAGGGAAGCAGACAGAAATTAACGGCAACCTTCTAGTTTTACAGTAAAGGTGATGATGAATTGAATTTAGAAATGCAGAGATTTAAAGCAGAATTTTTTAAAGCTTTGGCTCATCCATTAAGAATTCGTATTTTAGAAATTCTCGCCGAGGGAGAAAAAAGTGTCAATGAAATACAGACACTTGCGGGCAGTGAAGGTTCAGCTGTTTCACAGCAGCTGCAGGTACTAAGGGCGAAAAATATCGTATCGGGCACCAAGGATGGAAACAAAGTTATCTACACGTTAAAAGATCCTATGATCATCGACCTGTTAGCAGTAGCAAGACAAATTTTCAACAATCATTTGGTCGATACCATCACCATATTGGATAAATTTAAAGAAGAGGAAGAAATACCAGCAGTTACGCCGAAGAATTAAAATCTTCGGCTTTTTTCTATTTAAATAGTAAACTTGTCATGACTTTTTCATAAGGAAAGCCTAAATATTTTTCTTCAAAAAACGACATATGATTCTTGTTTTCCTCCTCATCAGATAGATTAATAAGTAAATTATTATTGTTAGAATAATAAAAAATCATGGGGTTAGCGAGAATCGTGTCAGTTTATGTCGCCTTTCCCTTCCTTGACATTCCTACTAAATAATGATAAATTTTAAACAGCCGTTACACAAGATTAGATTTATGTAATATGCTTGATCAAGGTTTTGACCGAAGTTTGGATGAAGTAATGAGTAAAGCTATCTGCGTTGTAATTTGGTGAATTTTACACATGGCTTTTTTCAAGCCAATAGGAGGATTTTTTTTTATGAAAAACGGTAAAGTAAAATGGTTTAATTCAGAAAAAGGTTTCGGATTCATCGAAGGAGAAGACGGAAACGACGTATTCGTACATTACTCTGCAATCCAAACTGAAGGTTTCAAAACTTTAGAAGAAGGCCAAGAAGTTTCTTTCGAAGTAGTTGAAGGAGCTCGTGGACCACAAGCTGCTAACGTAACTAAAAAGTAATTCTATCAAACTAACTATAACAGTCCGGTACTTGTGCCGGACTGTTTTTTATTGTCTCCCCACACAATGGATATTATCCCCCCAACTTCCAAAAAACATAACCCATTTCCAAGGCCAGCCTGCTATATATTTTGCTATAATAATAGTATTGTATAAACGTATTTAAAACATGGAGTGATGCAGATGAAATTTATCCATACCGCTGATTGGCATTTAGGAAAATTGGTACACGGCGTTTACATGACGGAAAATCAACGCGAGGTCCTATACCAATTCGTGGACGTAGTTGCGGAGGAGAAACCAGATGCAGTTGTCATTGCCGGTGATCTTTACGACCGTTCTGTTCCTCCTACCGATGCCGTTGAACTTCTTGACGAAATCCTTTTTAAAATAAATGTTGAATTAAAAACCCCGATTGTAGCCATTGCCGGAAATCATGACAGCGCGGAGCGCCTTTCGTTTGGCAGTTCATGGTACAAGCACAGCCAATTTTATTTATCAGGCAAACTCACGAACAGCTTTGATCCAGTCCGGATTAACGGGGTAAACTTTTATCTCGTACCGTACGCAGAGCCTGGGGTCGTACGCCAGCTTTTAGAGGATGACTCCATCCACTCCCATCAAGAAGCGATGAAGAGGATGATTGGCAAAATCGAAGAAACGTTAAACCCGAATGAACCGAATGTTTTGGTTGGACATGCCTTTGTATTAGGCGGAGTTCAATCCGATTCTGAACGAATCTTATCCGTTGGCGGCTCAGGATGCGTCGGCGCAGAATTGTTTGAGCCATTTTCTTATACGGCATTGGGCCACCTTCACAGCCCTGATGCGATTACCCACGAAAAGGTTAAATATTCTGGATCTCTGTTAAAATATTCTTTTTCCGAAGCCAAACAAAGAAAGTCTATTTCCATTATTGAAATGGATGAGAAGGGAAACTTTGAACACCGTTACCGTTCTCTTACTCCATCACATGATATGCGTGAGATGGAGGGATATCTTGAACAACTGCTCGACCCGCAATTTTATGAAAAAGAACGGACCCAAGACTATTTAAAAATTAACCTATTAGATGAAGGAGCTCTTATTGACCCAATTAATAAGCTGCGCCAAGTATACCCGAACGTGCTTCATTTAGAGCGGAAAATTGAGATGACCGATTTAAAGAAAAAACAATCCTTCAATGCCCTTCGGAGCGAGAAAAAGTCGGAAATCGATTTGTTTGAACAATTTTACAACGAGATGACAACGTCTGAATTTACAGTGGATAAAAAAGATGCCATGTCAGAAATCATCGATAAAGTGTTGAAGGGGGCAGGCGCAAGATGAGACCGTTAAAACTAACGATTAAAGCATTTGGCCCTTATGCTGAAACGGAAGTAATTGACTTTACGGAACTTGGCAATCGGACGATGTTCGTCATATCCGGAAAAACGGGTGCTGGAAAAACGACGATTTTTGATGCGATTAGCTATGCCATTTACGGTAAGGCAAGCGGCGAGGATCGTAACGGTCCCGAGCTTCGGAGTCAATTTGCCAAGGATGATTTGCTGACCGAGGTTTCTCTGGATTTTTCATTAAGAGGCAAGGTCTATTCCATTACCCGCTCGCCACAGCAGTTGAAACCAAAGGAAAAAGGTGACGGCTACACTTCAATTGGTGCAAAAGCCGAATTATATATGTGGGACGCCGAAGGGGAGAAAAAGCTGTTAGCTTCCAAAATCAACGATGTCGAGGAAAAAATTAAAGAAATCATGTTGATTGATGCCAATCAATTCCGGCAGATCTTAATGATACCTCAAGGCGAATTCCGCAAGCTTTTAACATCAGACAGTAAAGATAAGGAAGTCATATTGCAGCGGCTGTTCCATACGCAGCTTTATAAAATGGTTGAGGATAAGCTGAAAGAGGAAGCGAATGAACTGAAAAAGTCCGTTGAAGACCAAGTGCAGGCTAGGAACGAAGCCATTCGTCGGATTCAAGCAGTGACCAATGATGAACTACGGGAATATGTAGCAGCTGGAAGTGACAATGACACCATCATTATGCCGCTATTGACAGCTGAAATTGCCGGTATGGGGGAATTATTGGGGCAGTTGTCTGAAGAGTTAAAGGAAAAGGTAAAGCAGCAGGATGCTCTTAAAGGCATGTTGTTTGAAGCAGAAGAGACGCTTAAACAGCTGCAAAAGAAGGAAGAGCTGAAGGAAAAGAAGGCTCTTTTGGAATCTCAGGTTGATTTGTTCTTGGAAAAAGAAAGACAGGTTCAGCGTGCCCAAAAAGCGGCCCTTTTAGCCAAACAGGAAGAGTTATGCCATCGTTTGAAGAGCGAATTAGATCGATTAAATGCTAATGTTGCTACACTAAAAACGGAGGTAGGAAATTTAACTAGCCTCAAGGCACAGTCAGAAATAAGCCTCCAGATGGAACTTGAAAGAGAAGCAGACCGGCAAACAGCACAAGAGGAAGTAAACCGGTTAGTTAACATGAAAGAGGATGTTTATTCATTTGCATCTTTAATGAAAGAGGTTGGTAAGGTAGAAACCTCCTTGCAAACCGCAAGAAACAACCAGGTGAAAACGGAACGTAATCTTGAATTAACAGAACAACAGTTAAAACTCCTTCAGCAGCAAAAGGAGGAAATTGAAAAAGGCCAGCTGGCGTTTGTTGAAAATAAACAGCTGATTGAAAAACTGCAGTCAGAGCTTGAGCGTCTTGACAAATTTGAAAACTTGCTTGGCCGCCATCACAAGGCTAAACAGGAACTGCAAATAATTACAGGGCGATATGAAAATACGGCTGCCAGATTTCAAGATGCAAAGGCCCTTGTGGAACAACTGGAGCAAAAATGGCTGCATGGACAGGCTTCGCTTTTAGCCGCAAAATTGCACGAGGGGGAAGCTTGTCCAGTTTGCGGTTCTGAACATCACCCTGCTAAAGCCGTCCTGCACGATGGAAGTGTTCCAAGTGAAGAAGACATGAAGGCAGCGAAAGCACAAGCGGCTAAATGGGAAAAAGAAAAATCTTTTGATGAAGCAAAGCTTTATCAGTGCCAGTCTGCAGAAAATGCACAAAGGGAAACAGTAGAGGAAGTCCTAAAGGAAATTCGCGGTTACCGTGCTGAGTTCTCCGAACCTGATTTACCACTTCTGAAATCGGAGCTTCTCGCTGAGAAAAATAGTCTGCAGGAAACGCAACGAAAATTAGTGGAAAAAATGAATAAGCTCGATTTGGTTAAAAGGGAACTGGGTAATCAGGAATTAGAAAAACAAAAGCTGCAAAAGGCGATTCAACTATTAGGACAAGAAGTTTCGGAACTGACAGTTCAATATACTGAGAAGAAGACAATTCTGACTAGAATGATGAATACAATTCCGGAAAATCTTCGTTCTGAATCAGCATATGAAAAAGCACTCACCATTTCTAAAAACCGCTATGATGCGCTAATTAAACAGTTAGAAGAGGCACAACGGCATTTGCAATCCGTAAATGCAAAGCTTGCTGCCGAATCTGCAAGATTGCAGGACGCCGAGAAGCACTTTGATTCTAAACAGCAGGAATTAACCACTGAACGTGAGATTTTTAAGAATAAATTGGTGGAACAGGGCTTTGAAAACTATAATGTCTATCATGCGTCAAAACTTTCTGAAGCTGTGATTCGCGGCCTCGAAGCAGAGATTCGCGGGTTTAGGGAGGAATTACGTTCTGTTTCCGACCGATTGAATGAATTAACGGAAAAATTAATGAATGTGAAAACTCCAGATGTGGACGGGCTTAATAATGAGCTTGCGATCATTGACAGTGAAATAGCGGCGTTAAACCGCAATTATACGGACCTTTTTGTGAAAAAACGGGATAACGAAGAAATCTTCAACCGTGTGGAAAAATTAAATGAAAATATGAAGGTCCTTGAGGAACGTTATAAGCTGATTGGACATCTTTACGAGATTACGAAGGGCCAGAACAGCTTCCGGATTACCTTTGAACGGTATGTGTTGGCAGCTTTCTTGGATGATATTTTACAAGAAGCTAATCACAGATTGAGGAAAATGACCTCAGGCCGTTTCCAGTTGCTGCGAAAAACAGACCGTGCTAAAGGGAATGCCCAAAGTGGCTTGGAATTGTTGGTGTTTGACCAATATACAGGCCAGGAACGCCACGTTAAAACATTATCAGGCGGAGAAAGCTTTAAGGCTTCCTTGTCGCTTGCGCTTGGGCTGGCTGACGTGGTACAAAACTATGCCGGCGGGGTTTCGCTCGAGACCATGTTTATCGATGAAGGATTCGGTACACTCGACCCTGAATCACTTGAACAGGCGATTGAAGCGTTAATGGATATCCAAAGCAGCGGGCGCTTGGTCGGAATCATTTCGCACGTTCCAGAATTAAAGGAACGTATTGATGCAAGACTTGAGGTTATCGCGGGGCAAGCCGGGAGCCGGACGGAGTTTGTGTTTACGAATTAAACAAAAGCGAGTGGGGAAACCCACTCGCTATTTTTCGTATTTATCTAAATGGAAAAAGGTTAAACTACCATTAGTTTTTAAAATGGCTGGAGGGATAACATGTCAGACTTTTGTCCAATATTGTGGCCGGAAGAGCCAACTCCGGAAGACTTAAAAAACTGCAGTGAGTGCGGCTTAGATAAGCATGGTTCACGGATGGTTTGGGGAGAGGGGAACCCCGATGCCCCGATTATGATAATTCTTGATAACCCGGGAGCCCGCGAGGACAGGGAAGGAAATCCATTCGTATGTGGGACTAGGCAAACTCTTCAAAAGGCTGCCCATCATGTTGGTTTCACCATGGACGATTTGTACGTGACCTTTATTTTAAAAAGAAAACCGGTAAGAGCCTATGACAAAGAACATGCGCGTGAAACATGCATGATTCATCTGAAGCAGCAGCTCGAGGAAAAACAGCCTAAGCTGATTCTTTGCTTTGGAAACGTAGCGGTTCAATCCTTTTTCGGCAATCCGGAAGCAGAGGTAAAATTGCTTCGTGGTGCCATTCATGAAATTAAGGGTTACCCTGCTGCGGTCGGCTATCATCCCTTAGCAGTCAGACGCCGTCCTAATCTTTGGCCAGTATTTTTGGAGGATTGGAAGGTTGCTGCAGAATACTACCATTCAAAAAGCGGCACTCATTAACAAGCGCCGCTTTTTTTAGAATGTTAGGAAACCATATTCATGGATTGATTAATAAATATGAATGATCCCGCTTGAAACATCAAGATCAACAGCATGCCTTCCAGACCCATGTGTGCCATTGATGCTGTCTTTATCCTGGACTTTTTCTTTCAATGGCAAGTCGCATTTAATCAAGCCGCTGCTAAACCCGCCATCTAATTTAAAATCAGCATCATCGGGCAGGTCAAGATTAACTAAACCTGAGCTGACATCCATTTTGACGGAATCTGTTAATTCATCAACTTGAACCGCCAGCTTCCCCGAGCTGACGTCGGCTGCTAATGCACCAGAATAATGCTTAATGTCGAGAACTCCAGAACTGAGATCAAATATACCTTTATCAGCTTTAACAGAATTAATGTCTGCCTTTCCTGATGATACGCCCTGATTAAGCTCTTTCACATCGAGATTGTTAAGCTTTATATATCCAGATCCGATATCAACAGTTAATTTTTGTAATTGCATTGGTTTTGTTTTGGATTCTCCGGAAAAAGTTAAATATCCGGATCCAAGATCAATGGTCATATCTCTATTGTATTCCTGCGGAATGTAGATTTTTAGATTACTTTTGTTATTACCCCAATTGAACCATGTAAACCATTTGCTCTTTAGCGATACCTCTACAGCATCCCCATTTTCTTTAACAGTCAGCTTTTGTTTGCCTTCATAAACGGCCTTTAAATCTTGCCGATCTTGAGGAATAATCTCTGTACTAACACTTCCAACATCCACCTTGATAACCTTCGTATTATCGGTAATGGCAGCCTGCGTACCATTTTTACCAGACCCGAATACATCAAAGGTGTAGGATTGGTTAAACACAATATATAAACCGGTTATAACCAATAGTAGTATTAAAATTCTTTTCATTAAATTCATCCCCTTTTTCTTTATACATCTTCTATATATAGCATAAGAAATCCTTTGATTTTCCACGATGTACCAGGGGTTTATTTTCAACTAAGACTTGAGGTGTATTTATAATTGGTAAAGAAGCCGTCCCAATTTAAACTGAATAACTTCAGGAAATTTACAATTATGAAAATTTGAAGGAAAATATAATTAGATTGCGGTGGCTAAGTTTGGAAGGTTAAATTGTATAAGCAATTGATATTTAAACTATATATAAATAAACAAATGAATGGATTAAAGAAGTGGCCGCTTAAAGCAGGAGTTCCCATTAATGATTGAAAGGTGAGGATTAACATTACGAAGATTTGCATCGTACGACACGGGGAAACTGAATGGAACGCTATAGGAAGACTACAAGGAAGATCGGATATCCCCTTAAATGCGAAAGGGATCAAGCAGGCCGAGGAAAGTGGAGAATACCTAAAAAATTCACAATGGGATGTTATTATAACCAGTCCATTACAACGAGCAAAAAAGACAGCGGAAATCATCAATACTTATATAAATGTTCCTTTAGTTGTGATGGACGATTTTAAGGAAAAGTCCTTCGGTGACGCAGAAGGAATGACAATTGAAGAAATTAGGACTGCTTTCCCTGACAGAAATTATACGAATCAAGAAAGTGCAGATGCCCTGATTAAACGTCTTATGGGAGGACTGGAAAAAATTAAACACAACTACGAGGATAAAAACGTTTTGCTAGTCGCCCACGGCGCCGTTATCAATGCCATTCTCGCCCATTTGTCAGATGGGGAATTAGGCTACGGAAAGTCGAGGATTGATAACGCTTGCCTTAATGATATTCATTTTGAGGAAAATGGCTGGGTCATTAAAGCTTATAATCGGGTTGAACATCTTTCTCTTGATGAATAGGTGGTCGCCAGTTTATGGTGAAATAAAAAATTACTAAAAGGAATTAACTTTATGATACAAAAAATAGATATGAAAAATTTAAGTACAGCTAAGGACCTATATAACCTGCAAAGGGCCGCTTATCTAGTAGAAGCAGGAATAGTAGGCTTTAATGATATCCCGCCTCTTAAGGAGAGCTTTGAAGAATTTCTGAATTCTAGTGAATCTTTTATAGGCTATTTTGAAATGGAGGAACTTACTGGAGCAGTTTCATATGAAATCGAAGGGAAAGAACTAACGATTTGCCGAATGGTAGTAGATCCTAAACACTTTAGAAAGGGTATTGCCGAGAAACTTTTAAATGCTGTTGAGGACATCGACCAGAATATACAGGTATTTAGGGTTTCCACTGGAAAGGACAATCAACCTGCCAAAAATTTATATCAAAAAAATGGCTTTAAATTGGTGGAGGATATGGAGGTAGCACCAGGCTTTTTCATTAGTCATTTTGAAAAAAGAAGACCATAACAGAGGAATTTAAGGAGGGGTGTCTAAAAGTAACGGGTTCTGTTTTAGGGTGCAAAACAAGAAATAAACCAGAAAAAGTAAAATAAGCGGAATTTTTGCGGCTAAATGCAGAATGGAGCTTGTTTCGGTGTAAATAAGGGGAATTTTTCCGCTTACGCAAAGAAAAAACTCATATTTTCGAATTTTTCGAGTCCATAGGCGGAATCTCTCCGTCTATTTCGGCCTTTTTTAATAATAATTACTAATTAAGCGGAATTTTTCCCTCTATTTATCAGGTCGAGTGCTAACCCTGACTCCCCAACCGATAAGTGCTGACCCTCTTAGTCTAAGAGTCAGCCCTTTATCAAAACGTTACGAACTCTTGTATAGTACATCTTCTTTCATCGGTAGTTTCGTTGAATCTGCCTCCGGTGAATTTAGAAATGGTACTCCTCCCAAAAGCCTTGGCCGGTTCGTTCTTCTCGATTTGAGTGACTCGCCACTTCCCAGGGAAGAGAGTGAAAATTTCATTTGCGGCTATTTTTCCAAAGCCGTTCCCGGAATATTTCCGAATGATAAAGAATTCTAGAATTGTATTAGGTTCTGATTCTGTGGTACTTTCTACTAAAGCAAACCCTATGAGTTCTTCATTTTTTTTTATAAAAAGTGGATGGTGGATGGGACTGCTCCAATATGGTGTTAAATCAAAGGGCTTATAAGTGCCATTTTCCTCCAAAGTGATAGCAGGTATAAATTGGCTGAATTCGTAAATATAAAATTGAATGAGATTATGCAGGGTTTGTTCTTCTTCCTTTAAAACCTTCACTAGTTTAATCATCTTTTGTTCCTCCTAGTCTTAATACATATAGGATTTGACATGGCGGGTCGATATCCTTTTAAAATAAATTAAATAATTGTATTCGTTAAGGGGTGAAAAGGATTGACTGTGCAAAAGGTGGGAATCGATGCAGGCGGTTCTTTAGTAAAAATTGCTTTTCAAGAACGTGGTGTAATGCATTATAAAAAATATCCAATCGGTGAATTGGAGTCTGCTATTACCTGGTTAAAAGCGGCTGCCCCGAATGTAATAGCTGCTTTAACAGGCGGAAAGGCTCATATTTTGCAGGAAAAGTTTTTCCCGAACGGCACGATTGTTCCTGAGTTTCAGGCAACTTGTGAAGGGGTCAGGCTATTTTTACTAGAAGAGGGAAAAAGAATGACGGATCCATTTATCATCGTCAACATAGGGACAGGAACTTCCTGGCATTTGGTGGATGGGGAAAAGTATGAGCGCATTTTAGGGAGCGGCATGGGCGGGGGAACCTTCATGGGACTTGGTATGCTTCTAACGAATGAACCCGATTTTTATCGGCTGTCTGAATTGGCCGTAACGGGACAAAAGGAAAACCTTGACTTACTGGTGAAGGATATTTATGAGTCCGATGCGCCTCCGATAAATGGTGACCTGACTGCGGCAAATTTTGCGAAAGGTTTGAGCGTGAAGCATTCTCCAGCCGATAGAATGGCCGCTGTAACAAATATGGTTGCGGAAACGATTATGCTATTAACGCTGCAGGCAGCGGCTATTCATAAGGTGAAAGAGATTGTTCTTATCGGAAGTTCGCTAATCGGAAATCAAATGATGTCACAGACACTTGAAAAATATATGATGATGCTTGGGCTGCAATCGACTTTTTTGAAAAATGGTGAATACAGCGGGGCGGTAGGGGCATTTCTTTCTATTTAAGATGAAGTGATGATTGAAAAAGTCCTTCACCCACTAAAGTTTGTCCCATAAAGTTCGCTTGAACAATCCCCTTATAAAGGCTACAGTAGAGAAGAAGACCATTAAAGAAGGTGGCAAGCTTGGAAAAGAGATATTTTACGATTGGAATGGCGGGGCATATTGACCATGGGAAAACATCCTTAACGAAGGCTCTGACCAATGTTGATACAGACCGATTAAAAGAAGAGAAAGAGCGGCAAATCTCGATAGAACTCGGATTTGCTCCATTATATGAAGATGAGGAAATCCAGATTTCCGTTATCGATGTCCCCGGGCACGAACGCTTCATTCGCCAGATGATTGCCGGAGTTGCCGGAATTGATCTGGTGGTACTGGTTGTGGCAGCCGATGAAGGTGTCATGCCGCAAACGAAAGAACATCTCGAAATCTTAAAATTTCTCGGTGTCAAAAACGGGATCATCGCTATTACAAAAATCGACCGGGTAGACGAAGAATTCATTGAACTTGTACAGGATGATATTTTAGCAGAACTGCAAGGCACTGTATTTGAGGATGCACCATTTGTTTTAATTGACAGTTTATCTAAAAAAGGAATTGAAGAAATAAAACAGCTAATCATTAAAAAGCTCAAGGAACAAGAGATGCGCGATGCCAAAGGAGCGTTCCGCCTGCCGATTGACCAGGTGTTTACTGTGAAAGGGCAGGGGACAGTTGTCCGCGGCACGGTTTATGAAGGCACGGTGGAAGAGGGGCAGGCTTTAAAAATCATGCCTAAAGGGCTGGAGGTCCGGGCCCGGCAGATTCAAGTTCATCACAAACCTTCCCAGAAAGCCTACGCCGGACAACGTGCAGCAATTAACCTGTCAGGAGTCTCAAAAGAGGATTTGGAACGCGGTGAAGTGCTTGTTTCCTCGGAGCATTTTATTGTAACCAGAATAATAGATGTCGCCATTCGTGTTGTAGAGGAATTGGAGCATTTAATCAAGCAGCGGATGCCGATTAAACTGCATATTGGGACAGCCGAAGTAATGGGACGAATTGTCTTTTTTGACCGAAATGAAATCAAAGAAGAGAACGGAGAAATCCTTTGCCAACTTAGACTTGAGGAAGAAATCCTGACCAAACGCGGCGATCGTTTCATCTTAAGACGGCCAAGCCCGACAGAAACGATTGGCGGCGGCTGGGTTATTGATCCTAGGGGAAATAAGTATCGCTTCGGAGAGCAAACGATTGGGGAACTGGAGAAGAAAAAAGTCGGCACGCCTAAAGAACGGATAACAGCCGCTCTGTTGGAAGCGAAAAGCCTCTCATTACCAGAATTAATCAAACGAACTGCCTTGGACGAAGAAACCTTATCCGAGCATCTCCAGGATGATGAATTTATTCTTTTTAATGGAAAGGAATATACATTACAACAGTTAATCCAGTCTATCGAAGAAGATATTTATGACAAACTGCAGGATTATCATCATATAAATCCAATGAAGCAAGGTGTCAATAAAGCTGAAATTCTGCAATCGATGCAAAAAAAATTCTCAAAATCTCTTCTTGATTATGTAGTAGAAAATGCGATTTCTAAAAAGGTATTTAACCGGAGGGAACAGTTTGTCTCGCTGGCTGAGTTTTCACCGCATGTTCCAAAAAACTGGGCAAAACGGACGGAAAATCTGCTCGCTGAATTGAAAAAGGATGAGTTAAAAGTTCGCTATTTAAAAGACTATTTATCGGATGCAGGCATTCCGGATTCTCTGGAAGGGGATTTACGAAGATTCCTAGAAGACCAAGAGTTGATTGTGTTGCTCGATGATCAGTTTGCTTATCATGGAGATGTTTTTAAAGAAGCCGTTCATAAACTTCAAAATGCTACAGGGCCCGAATTTGAAGTGGGTGAAGCGAAAGAGGTCCTTGACCTTTCACGCAAGTACATGATTCCGTTTTTGGAAAAGCTAGATGCAAAAGGTTTTACAAAACGAGTCGAGAATAAGCGAGTTTGGAAAAATAAATAGAGAAAAGCCTCTGCCAAATCCCAAGATGCAGAGGCTTTTTTTCACGCTTACGATAAAAACTCAGCTGGGTTTAACCCGAGTTCGTGGCAGATATCAACGACCATCTGCTTTTCATTATGGTCAAAGTTCCCATCAGCATAGCCGATGGCAATGCAATAGCGGGCGACCAGGCGGGCAATTTCCGGTTTTGTGCGAATTTTCCCAAGTGCCCGTAATGCTTCGGCACGGCCAAGCATTCGGTCATTTTCAATCCTGGAGACGAAAAAGTTGAATCTTTGAATGACTTTGGTGGTATCAAATACCCGCAATTCTTCACTTTGATTAACAAAGTCGACCATCTTTTGCCGTTCAGAAGCATCTAAATAACCATCTGCCATGGCTACCAATGCACAAGCGGCAACGACGGCATCTAATACATCCTGACTCTTGTAGCGATTAAATAATTCCTGGGCTCGTCTTTTTTGCGTGTTAGCCCATTCCGCGTAGTCTGTTTGCGAAGGGGACCAATTACTACCACAGCTATTGCAGGTGAATTTTAATTGGTTATGTCCAATAAACCCGCCTAGCAAGCCGACAGGACCAAGAATTAAGCCACCAATTGCCGCTTTGCCCAAACCAAACCCTTTTTTGCCGGTACGTACATTTGAAGAATGACAACGTGGGCAAACGATATCATCGCCCCCATATGTAGACCGCTGGTTTGTTGAAGAAGCGAATGGTTGAGACGGAAAGCCAAAAGCAGGCTGTCGCTGTGCAGAATCCGGCTGAAGATGGATCGGCTGCTGGGATGTATGTTGGCTTTGCGGGTATGGATCATATTGAGTTTGATTTTGGCGATACGGATCATAATTATTATAATTTTGGCTCCCGTTCTGCGCGGAAAAGGACTGCGTTTGATAGGAATTATTGCTCTGACTTTGATAAGGATTTCCCGTGTACTGATTGGGTGAGCCTGGTTGAACTGAATTACCGGACTGGCGGTCAGACTGCTGAACCGGAGCAGAATAGGACGAATTGACAGGGGGATCATCAACTGTTACCCCAAAATTTCCACAAAGGGCCGCTAATCCGCCTTGAAATCCGCTGCCAATGGCATTAAATTTCCATTCTCCGTTATGACGATATATTTCCGCTGCGACAATCGCGGTTTCAACTGTAAAATCCCTACCTAGACTAAATCTCAATAATTCTTCATTGTTTTCCTCATTAAATATTCGAACATAGGAATCCGATACTTGTCCGAAATTTTGTCGCTTCGCCTGGGCATCATGAATTGTAATGGTAAAGGCGATACGGTGGATGTGAGCCGGTACCCGGTTTAAATCAATTCGTATTTGCTCGTCGTCCTTAACGCCGGAGCCTATTCGATTATCGCCGCTATAAATAATGGCTCCATTCCCTCCGGATGGATTATTGTAAAAAACAAAATCCTGATCGCCTTGTACTTTTCCTGATGGACCTAATAAAAAAGCGGATGCATCCAAATCAAAATTCGATCCGTTTTGATTGATATTCCAACCCAATCCCACAACAACTTTTTGAAGGCCTGGGTGAGATTTGGTTAAATCCACTTTTTGACCTTTGCTTAATGTAACACCCACATTTTTCACTCCTTATTTTTTAAAACAATCTAACCCATATAAATCCATTTAAGAATAGGGAGAAACATACTGAATACATATAACAGTTTCTACGAAATAGTCCTAAAAAAGTTTCATTTAAATTAAATAAAAAGGACTAACCTGAGTAATCTTCAGCTTTTTCTTAATTTTTGTTTTCGAAGTCAGCCTGGATAAAATGAAATAATAAAGAAGGCACGCTTGAACCAGCGTGCTTTTTCGAAAGTTGATATAGTGTTGGCGTTATTTTTTAAATGGCCACCAGTTGGCTTCTCCAAAGGTGCGCACCATCACTGGTACAAACAGTGGAAGAACCACTAGGGCGTATAAGGCAAGACCGATTAATAGAATCGTAGCAATTTCTAGTAATGATAAAACACCGGAAGGCATCATCGCCGCGAACGTTCCGCCTAAGATGACAGCTGCTGAAACGATGACTGTCCCCATCTTCTTCATTGATTCAAGGATGGCTTTTTCAACAGGTAAATCACGATACTCGTTAAAGCGATCCATTAAGAAAATACTGTAGTCGATTCCAAGCGCAACGAGAATTACGAAGGCAAAGAATGGTACAGCCCAGCTGATGCCTGTGTATCCTAGCCAGTTTACAAAAATATATTCAGAGATTGACATTGATGTATAGTAGGTTAAGACCAAAGAGCCGATTAGGTAAATTGGCATTATCAATGAACGGAGCAGAATAATCAGGATGATTCCGATTCCTGCAAGCATTAAAATAACGGTTCTGGAATAGTCGCCTTTGGAAATGGTATCCAAATCATGGTGCATGCTTGATACACCGCCAATTGCAACCTTTGCATTTTCCAGCTTGGTGTCTTTAACAGCACGTTTTACAGCATCTTTAATGACTGGTATTCTGTTTATCGCCTCATTAGAGTATGGATTCTTATTAAAGACAACATCAATCGTCATGACCTTGCGATCCTTTGACATATAGGCATTCAGCACTTTCGAAAAATCATTGCTGTCCAAAACATCCTGAGGGATATAAAAACCATTTTTCTGCTGCTTGGATACATCGGCCAAATAATCTTGGGCACTTACCAGCCCATTTGAGACTTGGTTTAATCCATCGGCACTTTGATTTAACCCGTCAGAAAGCTGGTTAATTTGGCTGCCGATATTTTCAAACCCGGAAAGCAGTTCCTGCTGGCCATTATTGATGCCATCAAGACCGCCGGTAAACTTCGGCATGTTTGCGACGATTTGTCCCTGGCCGTCTTCCATTTGATATAGTCCGGACTCAAGTGCTTCAATACCCGGAAGGAGCTGTTCCATACCTCTGATTAACTGTTCTTGTCCGGAAATTAGTTTCGCAAATTCGCTATTGGCCGTATTAAGACCGTTTTGTGCTTCTTTAAGGCCTGCGTTAAGTTGATTCAAGCCTGCAGCTAACTGCTGTGCTGCCGCGTAGGCCCCAGGTGCAGCCGGCTTACCTGGAATGCCTTCAATTGTCGCCTTAATAGTTTGGTAGTCTTGACTATTCTGGACAATCGGATAATCTGTTTCCAACTGATTAAAATTAGCTTGCAAATTAAGGCTGCTGCTTAGTAATTCCAACCCAGCGGCCGTTTTTTGATAATTGCTTAATAGGGTGCCCAGCCCAGTTTCTGTTTGTTGATAGCCCGCAAGTAATTGTTTGCTTCCATCTAAAGCTTTTTGAGAATTGATTTTGATTTGGGTAAGGCCTTCTTTTATTTGTGTTGAACCTAAAGAACCTTGTTTAAGTCCTGTTTCGATATCTGAAAGGCCGCTTTGAACCTTGGCCAGATTCGTTTTAATTTCATTCGTGCCAGAGATTAATTGGCTGATTCCAGCTGTTGCCTGCTCCATTTTTGGCTGATTAGCTGCCATCTGGCTGCTTGCTTCAGATAGCCCGCCGCTGATTTGTTTAATCCCGTCATTTCCTTTGCCAAGTCCGTCCTCAAGGCTTGCCACCTGCTTGGAAATATAAAAATCGTCAATTGGTTTGCCGGTCGGGCGGGTGACAGAACGGACGGTTTTGACATCATTGACTTTTTTGAGTTCTTGGCTGATTTTTTCGGTAATTGACAAATATTCCGTGGTGTTCATTTTATCGTCATTTTTAATGACAATTTGTGTCGGCATAGATTCACCAGGACCGAATGAATCCGCGATTAAATTAAAACCCTTAATAGATGGATATTCATTGCTGATTTCTTCAAGCGAATTAAATGATAATTGATCCTTATACGTGAATAAGAAAGGTATTGCGATAATGGCAACAAGAATAAACGCAATCAATGGACGTTTCAGGGCAAAGTTCCCCATTACACCCCATAGCTTACTATCGCCATGCTCAAGCTTGCCTTTTGCCGGCCAAAACAATTTTTTTCCAAGGACTGCCATGAAAAATGGCACCACCGTGATGAGTGCGATTAATAAAATCGCTACTCCAACGGCCACAGCGGCGGCGGATTTGTATAGCTGGAAGGTGGATAAACCTATCGAAGCAAAGCCGATTAAAACAGCGACACCGCTAAAAAAGACCGTTTTTCCAGCTGTTTTGTATGTTTTAACGATGGCCTCTGTTACATTTTCACCCGCAGACAATTCCTCTTTAAAGCGGCTTAAGAGCAGGATGCAATAATCCGTTCCAATCCCGAAGAGGACGGCAACCAAGAAAATCTGTGTAAAGGTTGATAATGGAAAGTTCACTTTATCTACTAAAATAGCAACAATGGATTGAGCTGTCAGATAGCTAAATCCTACCGTTATCAAAGGAATAATAGGGGCCACTGCTGATCTGAAGACAAGCAGCAGCACGGCTAAAATGAAAACTACCGTTATGCCTTCGGTTTTTTTCAGTCCTTCCTGAGAGTTTGTGACGAGGTCCTCGCCAATCACCCAGCCGCCTGTATAGTAATGATCAAGTTTGACATCATCAATCGCTTTATTTAATTCTTTGACAATTTCCTTTGCTTCTCTATTATTTGAAGTCACTTTAATGGAAACTAGGATTGTTTTGCCGTCCTTTGAAACTAGCTGGCCCTTTAGTTCCTCTTGGGTGAAATGGGTGAGGATTTCAGTGATTCCGAGCGTCTCTTTATTTCTATCTAGTTCTTTGACAGCTTTTTCAGCATCAGCGAAGTCGTCCTTCGTTAATTTTTTTTCGCTATAGAAGACAAGCGCCGTTTGCAGGGAATTACCCTTATTTTCACTCGACTGAACATCCTTGAGAATTTTTTCGGCAAGGGTGGAGGGGTAGCCTTCTGGAACGGAAATTTGTCCTTTCTCTCGAACGAGATTTTCCATATTTGGCGCAGCCATAAAAAGCGCAGCGATGACTGCAATCCAAGCGATTAAGATAAACCATTTCCCCTTAATGATGGCTCTCACTTGTTATTCCCCCAATTCTTCCTGTTTCTTGTTGTCTAGAATTTGTGCTAATTTTTCATACGTGTTAATAAAAGTTGTGATTTCGGTTTCATCGAACTGGGTAATGATAGACTCAACTAATTGATGGACCTTTTCCTGGGCACTTTGAAACAGTTCGACGCCTTCTTTTGTTAGTGTTAAATAAACCACTCTGCGATCCTTTTCGTCTCTAGTTCTTTGTATCAAGCCTCTATCCGTCATTCGATTGATAATGGCTGTTATTGCACTTTTATTGACCTGAAAAGCTTCGGCCAATGCCGTTGAGGTACATTCTCCTGTCAGGTGGATATACCTTAAGATGTAGTGCTGGTCATTGGTCAATTCGTTTCCAAGTTGATTTTTAATTAAGGCTTCCGCCTTTTTATGTACCTGAAAGGAAATGTTTACATAACGGTCAATTAAATCCTGGATTGTGTTGTTATCCATTTTGCCTTCACCCCATTACTTTGCGAGAAAAATAGTTAACTTATTGAACTATTCACTTGTTAAACTATATAACAAAGTAAATATTGTGTCAATTAGGAACAAACAGCAAAAAAAGACCCTGATTGTATAACAATCAAGGCCATTGCTCCATATGCTTTTGTAGTTTTTTCCTATTCGTGATTCTTTTGATTAGATATATACCTGCTATCAATGCCAGCACATTTAATGAATCGCCAAAGTTAATTGTTAAACTGAATTGGTTATTCACCTTAATATCATTTTTATTGTTTGTTGTACTAGGACCACTTTTAATTTCCAGTTCTTTCTTTACCACTAGCATTCCCCCTAAAATCTAGCATTTCTCTATTAATTATATTCGGGGCGGGGGAAAGAATGCTAGATTTTAAAAAAGAGGTTTATGAAACAAATTAAGGAATCATCCTTCATTTTTTTCTTTTTCAACGGCATTTTTAAAAATACGTTTCAGGGCTTCATTTTGCATTCTCATGTATTCAAGCAATGCTTCTTTTTCTTCCTCATCGAGCACGAGTTCATCCTTTTTTTCCTTTTCCATGCAAATCACCCCAATTTAGCTATTAATAGCATTTTAACTGATTCGGAACGTCGATTAAAGTAGTATTAAAAATTTAAAAAAGGCAATAATGGTTAATGCTGAGAAAAATATTCTTATGAAGGAATTGACTTTTAGCTAAGGGAAATATATAATTTTTTCAAAAATATAACTAGAAACAATGACGGGGATTAGTAAAATGAAAAGGTCTTACCAAGAGAGGAAACCATTGGTGCGAGGTTTCTTAAGACGGTCATTTGAACCTGCCTCCCGAGTTCTGTATCGGATGGATTGAAGATACATGCGGATCAAATCCGTTATCATGCAAAGAGTTTAAAGCATTTGCTTTATGAATTTAGGGTGGTACCGCCAGGCCTTGGTCCCTTTTTTAGGATCAGGGCCTTTTTATATGCAAAAAGCTAAATGCGTCTAAAACAGGCGCTGGAGCGGGAAATATTTTTCAGAAAATGATGAGGTGTCAAAATGGCTAAGGAATTTGTAAAAGATATTACTGCAATGGATGAGGACTTCGCGCAGTGGTATACAGATGTTGTTACTAAAGCAGATTTAATCGATTATTCAAGTGTTCGCGGTTCGATGATTATCCGCCCATATGGGTTTGCATTGTGGGATAATATCAAAAATGAAGTAGACCGTCGGATCAAAGAAACAGGGCATGAAAATGTTTATATGCCATTATTTATCCCTGAAAGTCTGCTTCAAAAAGAAAAGGACCACGTAGAGGGTTTTGCTCCTGAAGTTGCATGGGTTACCCATGGCGGATCTGAGGAGTTGGCAGAAAGATTAGTTGTCCGCCCAACTTCTGAGGTTCTGTTCTGTGAGCATTATAAAAATATTATTCACTCCTATCGCGATTTACCAAAGCTTTATAATCAATGGGCAAACGTCGTCCGCTGGGAGAAAACAACCCGTCCATTCTTACGGACATTAGAATTCTTATGGCAGGAAGGCCATACTGCCCATGCAACCGATGAAGATGCGATGGAAGAAACCATCAAAATGCTGAATGTGTATGCTGATGTACTTGAGAACACTCTAGCGATTCCTGTTGTAAAAGGGGAAAAAACACAAAAGGAAAAATTCGCTGGGGCAAAACATACCTTTACGGTTGAAAGCTTAATGCATGATGGAAAAGCATTGCAATCCGGTACTTCCCACCACTTTGGCACTGGCTTTGCAGAAGCATTTGGCATCCAATACACCGACAAAGACGGAAAGCTGCAATATGTCCATCAAACATCATGGGGCTTTACAACCCGTGTAATCGGCGCCTTAATCATGGTGCACGGCGATGACCGCGGTCTTGTGATTCCGCCAAAGGCAGCACCAACTCAAGTCATGATTGTGCCAATCGCACAGCATAAAGAGGGCGTACTGGACTTTGCATATGACTTGAAAAATTCCCTTAGCAAAGTGGCTCGTGTCGATATCGATGCCAGCGACAAAAAGCCAGGCTGGAAGTTCAATGAGTACGAAATGAAAGGTATTCCTGTCCGTTTGGAAGTTGGTCCAAAGGATATCGAAAACAAGCAGGTAGTTTTGGTACGCCGGGACACTTTGGAAAAAATCGTCGTTTCAATGGATCAATTAGAAGAGAAGCTTGTAGCGCTGCTTGAGGAGATTCAGTCGAACCTGTACAACAAAGCGTTAAAGCATCGTGAAGAAAGAACCTCGGTTGCGACTACACTTGCTGAATTAAAGGAATCTTTAGAAGCAAAGCCAGGATTTATCAAAGCAATGTGGTGCGGCGAGTTAGCCTGTGAGGAAAAAATCAAAGAAGATACCGGCGCTACGTCACGTTGTATCCCATTTGAACAAGAAAAAGTATCAGATAAATGCGTTTGCTGCGGAAAAGATGCTGATCAGATGGTTTACTGGGCAAAAGCATATTAAAAATTACCTTTTTGGGGGGCTCTTTCGATGGGAAGAGCCCATTTTTTAGGAGGTGCACAAAATGAAACCTATCTTAATAGATTTCCCAGAAGAATTTCACACAGAAAGATTAGTTATCCGTAAGCCGATGCCGGGTGACGGAAAAGCGGTTTATGAGGCAATGCAGGCTTCCTTGACCGAACTGAAGCCGTGGATGCCTTGGGCCCACCGCGATCAAACGCCAGAAGAGGTAGAGGCCAACATGCGTGAAGCGCATGCGAAGTTTCTCACTAGAGAAGATCTAAGATTTCATATATTTCATAAAGAAACCGGTGAATTTATTGCATCTTCCGGATTGCATAGGATCAACTGGGATGTTCCCAAATTTGAAATTGGCTACTGGATTGATACGCGGCATAGCGGAAAGGGTTACATAACGGAAGCGGTTGAGGGTATTATCAATTTTGCTTTTCAGGAATTGAAAGCCAAGCGGGTAGAAATCCGCTGCGATTCCAAAAACGTGAAAAGCCGGGCCATTCCAGAACGTCTGGGATTTGACCTGGAAGGCATTTTAAAAAATGATAGTATTTCTGTTGTAGGTAATGAACCAAGAGATACATGTGTTTTTGCCAAAATAAAATAAAGTATCAAAAAAACTCGACCAAAAGTCGAGTTTTTAAATTAGCTAGGGACGTAACTAAATAATATTTTGTAATCGCTAAATATTCACGAATATATGATTTTGGGACAGCAATCAACGGTGTATCCGCTGGAAGCCCTTGTACCTTAAGGTTGGCGTCAGCGGCAAGTGACAAGGCACGATAGAGATGAAAGTCGTTCGTTACTACAACACCATCTTTAGCAGATTTCGGAATGAGCTTTTTTGAAAAATGGATATTTTCATATGTATCAGTTGATTTACCTTCTAAAACAATCCGAGATTCGTTAATCCCAAGTTTCTGCAGTTCTCTTTTAATACATTCAGCTTCAGATATATCCTCTCCGGGACCTTGCCCTCCTGAAGCAATGGCTATTGTGCTTGGGTTTTTCTTTAAATATACGGAAGCTGCATCTATTCGGCTAGCTAACGTTAACGATGGTTCGGTGCCTTTCACTCTTGCGCCAAGAACAATTAGGTAATCCGCATTTTTAGCAGGAACTACACCATAATTTAAGGATATCTTATATTGTAAAAACGCTGCATAAATGATCCCCGCCGCAAATATTACCCAAAACAATAAAACTACTTTTTTTCGAATCCATTTCATTGATTACTCACCTCAACAATTTACCAATCCTTTTTATTTTACATTATAAATGAATTGACTGGAAAATTTTGCGACTAAAGTCATAGTCCGAATTATTCAAAAATAACAATATGTGATTTGCATCACTTATTCTCAGTGATTTCTATCATATAATTCACTACGGATATATAAATTCACTACATTTATAGTGGAAACATAAAGAGGAGTGACAATAATGTTAGACCAAAAAACAATCGAGATTATTAAATCAACAGTTCCAGTTTTAGAACAACACGGTGAAAAAATTACGACACGCTTTTATCAGCTTATGTTCGGGAACCATCCTGAATTATTGAACATTTTCAATCACGCCAACCAAAAACAGGGAAGACAACAAAAAGCTCTTGCCGGAACGGTTTATGCTGCGGCAATGTATATTGACAATCTTGAAGCCATTATTCCTGTAGTCAAACAAATTGCCCACAAGCATAGAAGCCTCGGCATCAAACCAGAGCATTATCCGATTGTCGGAAAACATTTGCTGCTTGCTATCAAGGATGTTTTAGGAGATGCAGCAACTGATGAAATCATCGATGCCTGGGCTCAAGCTTATGAAGTAATCGCAGGTGCCTTCATCGGTGTGGAAGCAGAAATGTATGGTCAAGCAGCTAATCAAACAGGCGGCTGGGACGGTTTCCGCAACTTTATCGTTGAACGCAAAGTGATCGAAAGTGATGTCATTACATCCTTCTATTTAAAGCCTGAAGACCAAAAAGAGATTGCCGGTTTTGAACCAGGTCAATATATTAGTATTTCACTAGAGATTAAAGGGGAAAAGTTTACCCATATCCGTCAATACAGCCTTTCAGATGCTCCAGGAAAAGATTACTATCGTATCAGCGTGAAACGCGAGGCTGGTACTCCAAATCCGGATGGAGTCGTATCTAATTACCTTCATGATGAAGTAAAAGAAGGAGACATTTTAAAGGTAAGTGCGCCAGCAGGGGATTTTGTGTTAAATACTGAAAAAACGAATCCGGTCGTATTACTTAGCGGCGGTGTAGGTTTAACTCCAATGATGAGCATGTTAAAAACAGTGGTAGAACTTCAGCCGGAAAGAAAGGTTACCTTCGTCCATGCGGCAGCAAATGGTAATGTCCATGCGCTTAGGGAAGAAGTTGAAGAACTTGCACAGCTTGACAATGTAAATAGCTGCATTTTTTATGATTCCCCAACAGAAGATGATCGCCAAAACAATCGTTTCGATGTTGAAGGCTATGTGACACGTGAATGGCTGCAAGAGAATGTAGCAATTGAAGATGCTGAATTCTATTTCTGTGGACCGGTTCCATTCATGAAGGCCATTAATGGCTCTTTAAAAGGACTTGGGGTAACTGAAGAGAGAATCCACTTTGAATTCTTTGGACCAATGGGAAGTTTAGAAAATAACGAAAAGGATACAGCCATTGCCGAACAGTCTGAGGAGTTAGTTACAGTTTAATAAACAAAAACCCGAATTTCCAAGAATGGAATTCGGGTTTTATTTTTAGCTAATAGAAAGTATAAATTTTTACAAATTTATACTTTCCTAACGCATAAATTCAACTACGCCTCTGTCTTCGTCCTATCGGACTAGCCAATCGGCGAGTTTTCATTTATTCGCATACCCAGGAAAGACCTGTCGTCCCGACCCCAGTATGAACTCCTGCAACGGTTATCAACATCATAATCTCAGTTTTTAAATTTGGGAAGGTTTCGTTAAGTAATTTCTCCAGTTCCGATGCCTTTTTTGAATCGTTTGCGTGAAGAATAGCTGCTTTTTGAACCTTTTTTGTTTCCAAATCTTCTTTTAATGTCTTTATTAGCCAAGCAAAGGCTTTTTTATCGGAACGGACCTTGTCTTTAATTTTTGCCGTACCTTCCTCGATGGCTAATATCGGCTTAATATTTAGAAGCGATGCTAGTATTTTTTGTCCGCCTGAGACGCGGCCGCTTTTGTGCAGCTGATCGAGATTAGAAGGGACTAAAAATAGTCGCGTATGTTCACGCAAAGCATTTAGCTTGTTTACAACTTCTTCAATCTCAAGTCCTTGTTCAACAAGCTCAATCCCTCTTTTAACAATAAAGGAAAGTGGATAAGAACCTGTAAGGGAATCAATAGCGTAAAGTTTAAAGCCAGCCATATTAGCGGCTAAAACGGAAGTTTGATAGGTACCGGTTAGAACACTTGATGCATGGACAGCAATCCCGAAATCATATTCCTCTTTCAACTTCTCATAGAGCTCTACGAAATCATTGATGGACGGCTGGGAAGATTGGAATTTCCCATCCTCATTTTTCATTCGCTCGTAAAATTCCTCTTGAGTAATATCAATCGTTTCCTTATAAAATTCGTCGTTAATAACAACATGAAGCGGGATAACATGTATGTCATTCTTCTCAATAAATTCCTTAGAGAGAGAAGATGTTGTATCGGTAATCCATGCAATCTTTGCCTTGTTCATAAGTCCTCTTCCTTCCGCGTAATTCAATAGATGTAATAGCTTACATTTCAAAATAGCAAATCATGTAGTTTTCATAACTACATAAAAGATACTAGAATCGTATTGTAGAGTCAATAATTATTTTAAGTTTCGCTTAAAATTCATATTCTCAAATTTGCTTCCCAAACAATTAGTGTTTAAATTAAAGATAGAAGAAGGGCAGAAAGGATGAACATATGAGTAAGAATTCAATTCGGGCGATAACGGGCGTGGCAGCCCTCCTTTGTCTCCTCTGGCTGGGAGGACTCGGTTGGGCAGTTGGGGAGTATTATGCAGGTACATCGGAAAATATCTCTAAGCCATCCGTTTCGGAGCAGAAAGTTGATCAGAAAAAGGGATTAACCGTAGTGGCTCTTGGGGATTCCTTAACACGAGGAACTGGTGATGAGACGGGGAAAGGCTATGTAGGTGTCCTTGTTGACGAAATCAAGGAAAAAACCAAAAAGTCTGTCCAACTGACCAACCTCGGCATTAATGGCCAAAGATCGGACCAGCTTCGCAACCAGGTTCAGGAGGAGGAAGTCGGAAGACAAATCCAAAAAGCAGATGTTGTGCTAGTGACAATCGGCGGTAACGATTTGTTTCGAGGCGGACAGGGGTTAATGGATTTCCAAGCGGAGGATATAACCGCCATTGAGAAAAAATATCTGGATAATTTGAATTTTATTTTCACGGAAATCCGCAAACACAATCAGACTGCCAATGTGTTCTTTGTTGGTTTGTACAATCCTTTCATTGAATTAAATCAAGGAAAAGAAATGTCAAAAGTTGTTCGGAAATGGAATTACGATAGCGCTGAAATTAGTGCCTTATTCCCTAAAATCGTATTTGTTCCGACGTTCGATTTATTTGAATTGAAGGTAAATGATTATTTATATTCGGATAAGTTCCATCCGAATCAAAAAGGGTATCGGTTAATAGCTGAACGAGTTGCTGCATTGATGACATGGTAAGGAGTTAAACCGATGGAGAAAAAAATAACATTGTCCGTTAAGGATTTGAAAAAAGTAATCGGGCGTAGAGAGATTATCAGGGGATTGAGCTTTGACTTGCGGGAAGGAGAAGTATTTGGCTTCCTCGGGCCAAATGGCGCAGGCAAAACAACGACAATCCGTATGCTTGTCGGTCTAATCAAACCGACCTCCGGAACTATTCACATTTGTGGTTATAACATTAGAGAGCATTTTCAAAAGGCAATGGAAAATTTGGGCTGCATTGTCGAAAATCCAGAATTATACCCATATTTGTCGGGTTATAATAACCTGCTTCACTTTGCTCGCATGCTTGATGGGATCGGCGAAGAACGCATTAAGGAAGTGACGGAGCTTGTTGGCTTGGCCGAAAGAATTCATGATAAAGTAAAAACTTACTCACTTGGTATGCGGCAGCGCCTGGGAATTGCCCAAGCACTATTAGGAAATCCGAAGGTGCTGATTCTGGATGAGCCGACTAACGGACTAGATCCCGCCGGAATTCGTGAAATGCGGGAATTTATCCGCTTTTTGGCCGAACAGGAAGGATTGAGTGTCCTTGTCTCGAGCCATTTATTAAGTGAAATTCAATTATTGTGTGACCGGGTTGCCATTATTTCAAAGGGTGCCATCATACGCATCGATACAGTTGAAAAGTTGTTATCAAATCGTGAAAGAGTCGTCTGGCGGCTTGCGCCGATTGACAAAGGAAAACAAGTATTAGCAGCGATGACAGCAATAGAGGAAAAAGAAGACGGCACCATTTTAACAGAGTTTGACGAACAAAGAACGCCTGAGTGGAATAAACAGCTTGTTGATGCTGGCGTTTCGGTAATTGAATTCCATCGAAAGCTTCCTGTGCTCGAAGATTTGTTCCTTGAGCTTACTGGGGGTGAGACAATTGCATAAATTGATTCAAAATGAAATGCTCAAACTGATAGCCAAGAAACGATTAATCGTTATTGCCATCATCATTGGCGTTCTTGTCATGTTGTTTACTTATGCTCAATATAAGCAGATTGAAACACAGCGGGAGAAATTGGGTACCAGTGATTGGCGGACCATACTTCAGCAGCAGATTGTCGACACCACCAATCGTTTATCGAGCAGCCGGATTTCAGACGAATGGAAAAAACAGCTGCAAATCTCGCTTCAGCAGCAGCAGTATTACCTTGAACATGATATTAATCCTTCTGAACCCGGGGCACCTACTTTTATGCGGATTTTTCTGGAAAATTCAATTGACCTGTTTATTCCTTTAATGGTGATGGTTATAGCCAGTGACTTGGTTTCCTCTGAGCATAGTCTTGGCACTGTCAAACTGCTCTTAACACGGCCCGTCAAAAGATGGAAAATCCTCTTGAGCAAATACATAACACTATGCCTTGCCGTTTCATTAATTATTGCCATTGCCGGAATTCTCTCATATGGTATTTCCGGTCTTGTTTTCGGATACAAAGGATGGGGCGCACCGATCCTAACTGGGTTCAGCGTTACCGATACCGGGTTAAATACATCTGAAGTAAGGCTGTTAAGTCTGTGGAAGTTTTTATTAATGGATTTTGGACTTGTTTGGTTCGTAGCTATCGTCGTTGGCACCTTGTCGTTTATGTTATCGGTTTTAATCCGCAGTACCGCGGCAGGGATGGGGGTTATGCTGGCAGCCTTAATTTCCGGGGCGATTTTAAATAATATGGTTTCATCATGGAAATCAGCCAAATTCTTTTTTATGGTGAATTTAAGACTGACAGACTATATGAAGGGGAACGCACCGCCAATTGAAGGTATGACGCTGTCGTTTTCATTGCTCACCCTGTTAGTGTGGTGGGCGGCAGCATTAATGGTATCGTTTATGGTCTTTACCAAGAGGGATGTTTACTAAATTAAAATTTGATAGAAATTTTTAAATTTTATAAAATAAAAGGTGTAAACGAAGAAAATGGGGGAATCAATATGTCTTTTGTCGTCAAAAAAATTGATCATGTCCAACTGGCTGCTCCAAAAGGCTGTGAAGACGAAGCAAGAAAATTTTTTGGAGATATTTTAGGGTTAGCCGAGGTGGAGAAACCGGAGGAATTAAAGAAACGCGGCGGCGTTTGGTTTGAGTTTGGTACGTTCCAAATTCATATTGGAGTAGAGGATCCCTTTAGCCCTGCTAAAAAAGCCCATCCTGCCCTTGTTGTGGAAAACATCGACGCCTTAAAAGAGCATCTAAATAATAACGATATACCTTTTACTACAGACGACAATCTACCTGGTGCAAACCGGATTCACCTGCATGATCCATTCGGAAACCGCCTTGAGTTATTAGAATGGATATAAAAAACAGCCCGCCGTTACAAGCGGGCTGTTTTCTATATCTGATGAGATTCTGTCTTTCTGATCAATCGAGACAGGTAAGTTGGCTGCATCCTTTAATCATAAGGTTATTGTTTTGCAGTGAATTTGACAGGATCGCGGTCGATTCTAAAGTGCTGCTTTAGGATTAATGCAGGTCCGCCGAGATTGAACAAATATCGTGCTTCAATCACTTGTTTCATGAAGGCGCCAAATAAACCGGAAAGGCGGAAGCGACCAACTAAGCCAACTGCGGCAAAATTGCCAATGGAAGCAACTGTCCCTTTATGATGGTATTCAAACACCTTCAATTCATTGCCGCGGAGTGTAGACACAATATTCTGTGCACAAACAGGTGCTTGCTGGAGGGCAACCTGCGCAGTAGGGGGTAAAGAGCTTTTTTCATCCTTCATGAATAGTGAGCAATCCCCAACGCTGAAGACGGTCGTCATATTTTTTACCCTAAGGTACGAATCAACAGGAATCTTTCCTTTTTCAAGCGGCAATCCAAATTTTTCGACAATGGAATTTGCCTTTACGCCACAGGACCATATGATAGTTCGAGCAGGAATTTCCAAATCGGATTCTAACAATAGTTTTTCTGGAGTGCATTCCAATATCTTCTTCGAAGTCAATAATTCAACATTAAATTTCTCTAATGTTTCAGTTGCATACTTTATTGATTGTTTTGGAAAGAAGGGAATAACAGATTGAGCCGCTTCCACGGCAATGATTTTTACTTTTTCAAATGGAATATTGTGTTGTCTGCAAAGATTTGGCAGTCCCTCGGCTAATTCTCCTAGCATCTCAATCCCGGTAAATCCTCCGCCAGCAACCACAAAGGTTAACCGAGAAGGGTCTTGATCCTCTTTATAGAGGTTCAACTGCTTTGTGATATGATGATAAATTGCTTTTGAGCTCCTAAAGCTGCGGATTGCCAAGGCATTTTCTTTAATGCCTGGAATCCCAAATGTTTCTACTTCAAAGCCTAATGCCGTCACTAAATAGTCATATTCGATGGTATCCCCGCCATCTAGCTGAACTAACTGGTTTTGGATATCGACAGTGGATACCGCACCTTTAATAAATCGGGTTTTGTTAGTGTCAACTAAATCCGGAATGGAAATGGCAAATTGCCGATCACCCGCCGTACCAACGCCAATTTTGTGGAGCTGGGTGGTTATGTAATGATAATCGTGTTTATTAATAAGGGTTACGTCTGCTTCCCCATCTTTTAACAACTTCTCCAGTCGTTTGCTTGTAATAATGCCCCCGTATCCAGCACCGAGAATCACAATTTTTGGCTTTGTCATATGTCATCAGCTCCCAGAAAAATATCTATATTGTGAAATGTTTCACATAATATTTTAAAAAAATAAGACAAAAAATCTCATTTCATTTCCCTGTGTGAAAACATTCACAATCAATTTATGTATATAGGTTACGATATTTTTTCAGAGAGTACAAGTTAATAATCACTAAAATTTTGTCAAAATGGTAAATTTTTTTTCGTAAATTGGGCATTATAAATTCGTGCCTAATTACATTCATTGGTTTCGAAAAAATATAAAAGATTTTGAAAGGAGATTTTTATGAAAAGCAAAATTGCTTGTTTATTATTAGGACTGTTCTTGGCGGTACCTGGTCTTGGGAAGGCGAATATGGTGCCTGACACCACTGGGAAACAGCTTGAAAAACCCTGTGACTGCGAAGCGGAAGAGACTAAGCATGAACATGGGATGCATCGTGACTGGCAGGCTAAAATGGCAGAACGGCAGAAGCAGCTTTTATCATCGGTAGAGAAGTATACTCCAGATAAGAAAAAAGACTGGGAGGCTGTTCTGAAGGAGAGAAATGCTCTTCGCACCAAATGGATGAGTCCGGAAAATGCCGAAAAACGGGAGCAATGGAAGAAAGAGAAAATGCAAAAAATGACTGAGCTTAAGAAACAATTAGATGAAGGGAAAATTACCAAAGAAGAATTTATCAAAAAGGCTCATGGTGAAAAAGATATGATGAAATGGAAAACATTTCATGACCTTAGGCTTGCGGTAGAGAAAAACGATTCGAAAAAGGCAGCAGAAACCCTTAATCAATTATTAATACAATTTAAGGACCATAATGCGAAGCTCAAAGAAAAACTCGGTGAATAAAAATATCTCAAAGAAAAAGCCAATTATTTGTAGTTGGCTTTTTCTATTGAGTGTTTATGCCAATAAAAAATTACATTATTAAAAGCTTGTCAAAGGGGAATTTTAAAAGGGAGACATGAAGGGGAGGTATGGGTATGGATCGAAAAAAATTAATGATGACAACTGTAGCATTAGGGGCTGCGTATTTAATGCGGAATGACAAGTCCCGTAAAAAAATCATGAATCAACTCCAGGGACTAGCAAAAAAATCAAGAAGATAATGACTAGTAAAAAGGCTGCCTCAACACGGGTCAAACCCTTGTGTTTTGAGACAGCCTTGTTTTTAGGATTATTTTGTAATGTCGACTTTTTTCGCCTCTTTAATGTCTTCATGTATTTCCGTCTTAATATCTTCAGCAATTCCGCTGGTGGCATTTTTAAATTCACGGATGGACTTACCAAAGGCACGGCCAATTTCCGGCAGTTTATTTGGACCAAAAATAACTAACGCAACAATTAAAATCAAAATTAATCCGGGTACTCCAATGTTGGAAAACATTCCTTCATCTCCTAGCGATGATTATTTGTTCAGATATATTATACAGATTTATCCGCCATTATTCTAGCACTGTCTATTCCAAGGCTACCGATGTATTTTCATGTCCATCATAGAAATCTTTTATGGCTTTATCAACATAAACCCAGCCTTTCCAGCCTATATGAATAGTATCTTTCATAAAGTAGGGGTCGTATTCATGATTGGAGAAATCGGCAACCCGAAAGTCGTTCGCCTCAATTTGCTTCTTAATACGATCGTAGTAGGCGGTTCGACCCTCTTGAGGGAAATCAGTATAGTCATACCATTTACCATTGACCGGAACAGATATAAATAAGGGTTCTGCCCCTGAATCCTTTAAAAGATCAAGAACAAGTTCAAAATCATCGTATTCAGGTGATTCGCCATAAGAAGCACCTGTTTTTGAGTTTTTTAATGAAGGCAATAATTTTCGAATTTTATCATACTGGTAGTTACTAATATAGAAGGCATTATTCGTTGCTCTTTTCTCACCATATCGGTCTGCCTGTTCCGCTAATTCAGTCCATGATTTATTTTTAACCGATGGACTAATGTCTCGTTTGCTTGAAAACCCACCCGCTAACGTATAATAAAGGTCTTTCTTCTCCAATAACTCCCGATAGGTGAACGCAATCGGACGCACCAGATAAC
Source organism: Neobacillus sp. PVCKKU3 (assembly GCF_058323225.1). NCBI lineage: Bacteria > Bacillati > Bacillota > Bacilli > Caryophanales > Bacillaceae > Neobacillus > Neobacillus sp. PVCKKU3. Next base: position 3,878 of record NZ_JBLVQN010000046.1, on the reverse strand, counting down.
TTGCTCGTTTAATCCACGGATCTTTTGTCAATTCCGCCCGGTACATAGTAGAAAGAATCGGATCGTTTTGTACAGGCGAGAACTGTAAAAGACGTTTCATTGCCTTTTTCTTAAGGTCTGGATTGATATTTTTGTTAAAGGCTAAATCATATCCCTGTAAAGAGGAATAGTTTGGAACAAAATGGGTTTCGTCTGTACCTTCAGGCTGGAACCATTGTGGCGATAGAACAAAAACTAACTTCTTTCCTTTCAGCTGCTGGGCATGTTCTGAAAAATTAAGAAAATGGATTAATGATTCCATTCCTCCCCGGCCAACAAGAAAAGGGGTAAAATCTGCCCCGGTTTCTTGAAAATAATTATTTGGGTGGAAACGGTCCAGCCTTGCAAGCTCAGAAGACCCATAAATAGGTAAATAACGAGGATCTTCAAGCATCTTATCTTGAATATACTTACCTTGAAACATAAATGGGTTTAATTCTGTTGCAGCTTGTGCTACCCTGTTTTTGGGAATCATATTGATAATCCAATTATTGGGTATCCCAATGATCATAACCAATCCAAGAAAGGCGATGAGGATGGGAGAAAATAAGGCTTTTTTCATTTTAAATCAGCCAGCTGAATGGCAATTTGATTCGGTGTATTCCATGTTTCACGATCAAATTCTGTAATCGGAACAGTAATACCGAAACGTTCCTCGGCTTGGACAAGCAGTTCGACTGTTCCGAATGAATCTAATAAACCGGCATCAAATAAATCAATATCCGGATTTTCCTTCACAATATCGTCCTGACAAATTTCTGCCAATAAAGTAATCACTTCATTTTTGAATTCCATCTTAATCAAGCTCCTTTATGAAATAATTGTCCAGAGAAAATATAAAAACCAAAGCAAATGAAATGGAAGGTAATCACAATTGAGATGGCATTTGTCCATTTATTTTGCGGCCACCATTTATGCTTTTTATTCAACTGCTCAAATGAATTATAGGCTACCATTAATACAGCGTGGTAAATCCCATAAATGATATATTGCATCTCAAGGCCGTGCCAGACTCCCATTAATAAAAACAGTAGAATATAGCCAAGGTTTGAGAGCAGGTTTCTGTTTTTTGTCCATTTCTTCTTAGTCATCCAAAAGACAAATCTCATATAGACATAGTCCCTAAACCAAAAAGAAAGGCTCATATGCCAGCGGTTCCAGAAATCTTTTATATTACGGCTGATAAATGGCTTATTAAAGTTTTCCGGCGATTTAATCCCCATAATATAGCTGACACCGACTGCAAACGCACTATAACCGGCAAAATCAAAAAATAGGTAAAGGCTGTAAGCATACATATAATAAAGATGATTCTCAAAATGACTGTGAGCAATAAATCTCAGATTGGCTATAAAATAGTGATTAATAGAGTATCCGATAATGTATTTATATAGGAAACCACGAAAAATTTTATTGATTCCTTCATATAGTAACAATTTATATTGTTCCCCTGGCATTTCAAGAGCCATATCTTTTTCAAATCGACGATAGCGGTCAATCGGGCCTGATGAAATAGTCGGGAAAAACAAGATAAAATAGAGCAGTCGGGAAAGGGGAGGGTTTTTCTTGATCAGTCCATCCCTTGTTTCCATCACTAATTGTGTGCCCTTAAACGTTAAATAGGAAATACCTAGAAAACTGATGAAATTAACATCCGAAAAATAGGGCAGCAGCTTGGAAAGAACAAGCGGTAAAATCGATATGATCACGGCCCCGTAAAAGACGCCATTGCTATTGCTTTTTTTTCGGTAAGATATATATGACTGTATTAATACTACCTGCCAAACGGTAAAGATAATTAAGTCCGCAGCCTGCTTAAGGGATGAAGCAAAGATTAACCCTAGGGCAACAACCGTAATAAACATATTGTAGGTGTGAAACCTTTTTCCCATAAGTCCCAGAACAGCAGTTGGCGCTAATAGTACAGCAAGGATGATAAAGAATGTAAAAGAACCATATGGTGTCATTGCAACACCAATTCCTTGAATTTTTTTCGATCCATTTTTCCGTTTGCCGTCATCGGCAGTTCTTCAAAATAGGAGAACTTTCTCGGAATCATATAGACGGGCAATACCTCGCTGAGTTCTTTTTTGATAGCACTGGTCAACTGAAATTCCTTTTCAAACTCATGAGCAGTAGGGATGATGGCTGCCAGTAAATACTCTATTTTGTCATTTTGGTAAATAGGCACTACCGCTGCTGATTTAACATATTTGGAATTGGCAATATGATATTCAATCTCCTCCAATTCCATCCGGTAGCCGTGCAGTTTGATTTGAAAATCCATTCTGCCTTTGTAGAAAATAAAACCTTTTTCGTCGATAAAGGCTGCGTCACCAGTTCGATATGCCTGTTTATCATCGAAACGAAGAAACGCTTTTTCAGTCAGCTCTTTTTCTCCAAGATAGCCTTTACTTACACTTGGACCAACAATAATCATTTCACCTTTTTCTCCCCGTGGGACGGGGGTGCCGTTTTCATCGACAATGAAAATCTGGGTATCTGCTTTAGATTTTCCGATTGGCAGATTGGGATTCGCTTCAAGCAATTCTGAAGTTACCTCAACGGAAGTTACAGCAACCGTTGCTTCCGTAGGCCCGTAGGTGTTATAAATCCTGGCTTTAGGGAATCGTTCTATTAACTGCTGACAAATCGTAGCCGGCAAGATCTCACCGCAAAATAAGAATATCCTCAGTTCCGGTAAAAGCTCTTGGTTAAAGGACGGATCCATTAAACACATTTGCACGAAAGATGGTGTCGAGGTCCAGACCTCTGTTTTGGATTTTGCTAATGCTGCGAATAGCAACTTTGGCTTGGCAATCATCTCTTTTGTAATCGCAAAAATAGTCCCTCCGCTTGCAAGCGCTGGATATAGGTCCATTACGGAAAGATCAAAAGAGTAGGGAGCCTGGTTTAAAAACCGCTGATTTCTTGTGATTGGAAAGTCGTTCAACATCCAATCGACAAAGCTTTGCAGGTTATTGGCGGAAATCTGCACACCTTTTGGATTGCCCGTACTGCCCGATGTATAAATAATGTAATAGTTTTCGTCACCGTCAACCCAATTTGCAACATGAATTGGGGCAGTAGTTACCTGTTCAGCCATGACTTTTTCAAAATTAACAGTCGTGACAGGAAGATTGTCAAAATCAAGGTCCAGCCCAGTTGTATTAATAACCAATTCCGCATGGGAACGGCTAATGATCGTCATGATTCTTTCGATTGGAATGGAGGTATCAACAGGGATATAGGCTAAACCTGCTTTTACGCAGCCCAAAAAGGAACTAATCATGGAAGCATCCATATGGCCGTAAACAATCACAGGAGTTTTTCTTTCGTTCATTTCGTTAAGAAGATATGCTCCTACTTGTTCAGATTGTCTCCATAACTCACCATAAGTGATTTCTTCAGTGGGAGAGATATATGCCAATGTATTTGGATTTGAAATTGCAAAGCTCTGAATGGTTGATAACATTTTCATCTTGGATGCCTCCCGTTAAAAATCGTTATAAATATAAGCACCTGCGCTTGCGTCGTTGAAGCCATACATGAAGAATAATAGAAGGAGGATAAGCAAGTAATAAAAAAATCTGCCAAACCATTTTATCTTTTGATTGGCAAAGAAAACTTTTAACCTAGCAAACATTGGTGAATCCTCCAGTATTGTTGTTTTGATGTAGTTAAAATGAACCATTTTTTTAATCTACTAACTAATCATAAATAGCTTTTAATCCCGCCTCAATAAATAAAAACTTAATAAATTATTAAATTTTATTAAGAAACTCAAAAGGAATTGGGGGGACAGGCTGTTGAAAAGTCTGTTGATTTGCGCTCCAGGC